>MGRY01000194.1:0-1815 GCA_001799045.1 Deltaproteobacteria bacterium RIFCSPLOWO2_02_56_12
AAGCTGTCCAGATTTGGCTCTCGGAGTTGGCTCGGGTAGAGCTGCACTCCGTTTTTGTTCGCAAGGTCCGAGAAGGAGAGCTGACAGAAGCAATTCTCCAGGCAGTGTTAGAATGCTTCCGTGAAGACCTCCACAGTCGCTTCCAGGTTGTCCCCCTCACAGATGACATAGTGGAGAGAGCTATTTCACTGTTGCTTTCACAAGCAAAGAACCACCCACTGCGTACCCTCGATGCCCTACACATCGCATCCGCACAGGCCGTGGAGAAAAGCGGCCTTGCTTTTGTGACTGCTGACAAAAAACTGTTTACTGCGGCTTCTGGGCTCTTCTCGCGCATCATAGACCCGGAGGCGAAGGTTGGTCTTGGTCCCTGACAGAAAACGCACCTTTAAGCCTGCGGAACAAAAGCTGCTCTTATTGGCCCGCAAAGATCTCCGAAATCTATGAGAATCGGGTTCAGTGTAAGAAACCACTAAGGGCCACAGGGACCATAAGGGTGATAGATACTCAACCTCGGTCATGCTCATCTGCAAAGCGACTCTGTAACATCAAAGCCGAAGCTAAGGGCTTGCTCTCTATCTCGAGGGGGAGCCTAAGGGGGTTCTGGCTTTGATTTCGATTCTGCTGAAGAATGGCCCCTGAATGTCACCCTGAACCCTTCGCCTTCTGTCATCCTGAGCGCAGCGAAGGATCTCGTCCTACTCAGGGCAGGCTCCGTGAAGGGTCTCAAGTCTTGGAAAACACGAGATTCTTCGCTTTGCTCAGAATGACAGACCGGCTTGATAGGGGGTTTTTCAGCAGAATCAGAATAAGGACGGGAAGGAAGGAAGCGAAAAATGTTTCGAAAGGCATCTCTGGTCATTTTCTTTTGGATGGCACTGCCGGGATGGGCTCTCGCCCAGGAGCGCTATATCATCGCTTATGGCGGCTTTGCCGGCTTCCAGGTGCCCGTCTGGGCCGTCAAGGATCTGGGGCTGCTGACGAAGTACGGTCTTAATGGCGACGTGGTGATGGTTCCAGGGTCCACGCGCGAGATCCAGGCGCTGCTGGGCGGCAGCTTGCACTTCGCCCAGGTGGACGCCGTCACGACAATCAACGCGATCCATCAGGGGGCGGACCTCGTCATGATATCCGGATCCCTGAACACGTTTCCGTTTAGCTTCGTGGCTCAGAAAGAGATTCGCAAGCCTGAGGATCTCGCGGGGAAAAAAATCGGCATCGTAGGCTTCGGCGGGGCCAACGAGCTTGCCGTGGTCCTCGCGCTCAAAGAGTGGAACGTTCCGCGTCAATCGGTCACGATTCTACAGAGCGGGAGCGCGGCCAACCGGCTGGTGGCCCTTTCCGCGAAGGCCCTCGACGCCACCGTCCTATCGTATCCTGAGATCAGCGAAGCCGTCCGGATGGGCATGAATGTTCTCGCTCACATGAGCGATCTGAAAACGGCGGCGTTTCCCATGAACGTCATTGCCGTGCGCCGCTCCTTCCTTGATAAGAACCGGGACGCGGTAAAACGTTTCCAGCAGGCCTACGCCGAAGGCACCTACCTGTTCAGGAGCAGCAAGGAGAAAGGCGTTGCGGTGTTGGCTCAGAGGCTGAAGCAGAAAAACCCGCAGGCGATTGAAGAAACCTATCAATATTTTGCCGCGAGTTTCTCCTTCCCGACGCGGGTGGCTCATCAGGGCTTGCGCAATACCCTGGAGATGATTGCGCAGCGAACCCCCGGAGCCAAGGCGGAAACCAACCTCGACAGGTATCTCGACGAAAGCACGATCGATGAGTTGGAGAGAGAGGGATTCTTTAAAAGACTGATGGGAA
>MGRY01000194.1:1842-4991 GCA_001799045.1 Deltaproteobacteria bacterium RIFCSPLOWO2_02_56_12
GTTTGCGCGCGCGGAGAAATTCCTGCCCCAGGCCGGAGTGAACGTCGATCTCTGCTTGGGATCGCCTCTCGGTTGACATCAAGGTATTTTATCGGATACGCTCCGCCCGAAATGGCGATCCGAAGTAGCCTCCGATCCTTTTTCTGAGATTCGACCATGAACATGATCGAAAAGATCCTCGCCCGCGCGAGCGGGCGCGCGGCCGTCGCCCCCGGCGATGTCGTCGTGGCGAACGTCGATTGCCTGTTGCTTCACGATCTGAGCGGTTATCTCACCGGGAAGGTTTTTGAGGAGCAGGTGAAGCGCCCGATGCGCTATCCCGAGCGCGTGGTAATGATCTTCGATCACCATTTCTCTCCTCCCAACGAAGAGCAGGCCGTCCTGCTGCAGAAGAACCGAGGTTTCGCCCGCCGTCACGGCATCCATCTCTTCGACTGCGGCAACGGCAACACGCACCACGTCGGCGTTCAGAACGGCTTCATCAGGCCGGGCACCGTGGTGGTCGGTTCGGACAGCCACACTCCCATCCACGGGACGCTGGGCTGCTTTGCGACCGGACTCGGAAACGACTCCCATGCGGGGACAGTGATGCCGTTCGGCAAAGCCTGGTTCCGTGTTCCCGAGGCGATTCAGGTCAGGCTCGCCGGCCGGCACAAGCCGGGGGTCACGCCGCGCGATGCGGTGCAGTGGCTGATCAGCACCATCGGTGAGGGCGGCGCGATCTATAAGGCGCTCGAGTTCACGGGACCCTACATCCGTGAGCTTGGAGTCTGGGATCGTTGGCTCTTTCCGATGATTACCGTCGATGTCGGCGCGAAATGCGGCTACATCGAGCCGGACGAGAAGACTATCGCATTGGTCCGATCTCTCACCGACCGGCCCTTCGATGCCGTCACGGGTGATCGAGACAGCACGTACGAGGCCGTTTGGGATTGGGAGATCAGCGACCTTGAGCCTCAGGTCACCTGCCCGCCTACAGTTGGTAACGTCAAACCTGTCGGCGCTGTCGCGGGCGCCCCGATTCAGTGGGCCGAGTTGGGAGGACACGGCGGCGGACGGATCGAGGACATGAGGTTGGCGGCGCAAATTATGCGCGGCCGCAAGGTCGCTCCAGGGGTGAAGTTCAACATCGTTCCGTCGAGCCGCGCCGTCTTTACTCAGGCTGTCCGCGAAGGGCTGGTGGAGCTCCTTCATGAAGCCGGGGCGACGTGGTTTCCGGCCAGCACGGGATCGAATCAGGCGATCAACATGGGCGCCATGGCGGCCGACGAGGCGATGATCTCGACGCACGCCCGCAACTTTCCCGGCCGCAACGGCAGCCCGGAGGCCAAAATGTATCTGGCATCGGCGCTGACGGTCGCCGCCTCGGCGGTCAAAGGGGGCGTGGCAGACCCGCGCGAGTTTTTGTTATAGCCGGGAGCACAACATGGAGATACGGGGACGCTGCTGGAAGTTCGGTGATAATATTCCGACGGATCGGATCGTCAAGTCGGAACTGGTTTTCCGTCCGATGGCGGAGATCGTTAAGCACGTGCTCGAGACCTGCAATCCCGACTTTCCGCTCAAGGTCAAACCGGGTGATGTCATCGTGGCGGGCAAGCATTTCGGCCAGTCTTCGGGGCGCGCCATAGCCACCAAGGCGGTCAAGGCCACGGGGGTGAGCTGCGTCATTGCCGAGACCTTCGCGCGAACCTTTTACCGCAATGGCTTCGAGATCGGGATGCCGCTCCTTGAATGCCCCGGCATCACGGCCCATGTCAACGATGGCGATCTCCTCATGATAGATGTGGACAATGGCACCATTGTGAACGAAACCACCAACCAGCGCTTTCAGGCGAAGCCAACCCCGCCGTTTCTCATGGAGATGCTCCAGGCCGGCGGGCTCATTCCCATGGCTGGCCGGCTGGCAGGCGAGCCATAATCTTCAGAGGCTCCATGCGCATCTTGAGCAATGCCGATATCGAACAGGTTCTCACGCTCGAGGAGTGTCTCGACGCGCTGGAGGTGGCCTACCGGGAACACGCGAGCGGCCTTGCGGCCAACCGCCCGCGCAACCACACCCCCTTCCCGGTCGAAGACAAGCGCTATCCCGGCTTTCGCTTCAGGTTCAAGACCCAGGAGGGGGGAAACCTCTCGGCGGGCGTCTGGGCCGTGCGCATCACCTCCGATATGGCGGGTTTTGAGACTCTCGCAAATGGCGTCAGACGCCGCCGGCTGATCCCCGCAGCTCCGGGAGGACGCTTTGTCGGGCTGGTCACTCTCTACAGCATGACGACTCTTGAGCCCCTCGCCGTCATGCACGACAGCTACATGCAGAAGTTGAGGGTTGGAGCGACGTCCGCTATCGGCATCCGGGAGCTCGCCAACCCTGACGTCAAAGTGGCGGGGCTCTTCGGATCGGGCTGGCAGGCGCAGGCCCACTTGAGCTACCTTTTTCTTGTGCGGCCCGAGATCGAAGAGGTGCGCGTCTACAGCCCAACCCCGCGCCATTCTCAGGCCTTCGCAGAGGAATGGAGCGCTAGAACCGGCAAGCGCATCATCGCGGTGGATCATGCGCGAAAAGCCGTTCAAGGCTGCCAGATCGTGATCTGCGCCACCGCAGCGGTGGACCCGTGCTTTGACGGAAACTGGTTGGAGCCGGGGACACACGTCACGGCGATCACTTCTCCCGATGGCACTTTACCTTTGCGGCGGGAATTGGATGACACGACTTTCGATCGGGCCGACGTGATCGTCGTCCTCTCTAAAGAGCAGATTGCCCACGACAACCAGGTCGACATCATGGGGCCCGTGGACAGGGGGTTGAAGTCTTGGGATCAGATCGGCGAGCTTGGCGCTCTGCTGGTGGAGCGGTTCATCGGCCGCACCCGTCGGGATCAGATCACGATCTTTGCCAACAACACGGGAATGGGCTTGCAATTTGCCGCGGTGGGGGCGCGGGCGCTGGCTCTGGCAGAGGCTAAGGGGCTGGGGCACGAAGCGCCGACCGAGTGGTTTTTGGAAGACACGACCCCTTAAAACAAAAAACAACCATGGAAACAAAAATCGGCGGCAAGGTCATCAAGTTTGGTCACAGCGTAAACACCGATGTGATTATCCCGGGTCGTTACCTTACGAGCATCGACCCGCAAGAGCTGGCCAAGCACGCC
>MGRY01000194.1:5029-5515 GCA_001799045.1 Deltaproteobacteria bacterium RIFCSPLOWO2_02_56_12
CTTCTTCCGCGAGCGGGAAAAGGCCTTGCAGTGGCTGGGAGCGAAGTAGCCAAGCACCTTATATACCGGAGTTTTACTTGCATCAGCGAAATTTGATGCAGGTCAAGCCCGTGCGTTTTCCCGGCTGATCCGGTCTGTTTTGTGTTCCAGAATACGCAGGTTTTCCTCCAGTCCGTTCAGATAAATCACATCAAATGAAAATTGGTACAGAAGACATCCGTTCTCTCTTGCAGATGCAATACAGGGGCACCGTTTCCGAATTTCAGAGAAGCCGGTTACTGGTATTCGGCTTGATAGCAGTCAAGAACGGCGTGGACGAAATTACGCCGGTTGGCAAGGAGCTGCTGAGCAGGACACCCCAGATGAAGCTCAGTGTCTAGCGCGAGCAGACCGGGATCGATTGCGCTCACAGCCGCAGGCTGCCACCCGCGAACAATCCCAGCAGCCCGATGATGATCAGGTAGATCGCCACGATATAGTTCAGCA
>MGRY01000195.1:0-10586 GCA_001799045.1 Deltaproteobacteria bacterium RIFCSPLOWO2_02_56_12
CAGCCTGTTTGAGTATGAAAGCCAGGGTGGAAAAGGAGAAGAGGTTAGCGCGGCAAGCAAAGGAGATTAAGAAGCTGCTAAAAGGTCAACGGCAGACTTGACCCCTTTTTTAAACCTTCCTCGTAGGCTCTGCTCGCCGGATAGACCTTTTTTTGTCTTTCTTTCATCTCAAAGTCCTTTCCTTCCAATCCTTTCTATGCATATCTCGCGCTGAGATCGCTCTTATCTTACTTCGTCGTCTGGTAAATACAAGGAATCCGAGCAGGGCAGAGTTGTTGACCGTAATCTCCACCTTGGGGTAATGATTACCATATGGACAGGGTAGTAGCAGGAATCCCTTGGACCCAGGCGTTCTACGCCGGCGGGCTGGGCGCGTTGAGCGCCTCTGCTCTGGTGGCAGGGGCGCTGCTGGGGATTTATGCCAAGCCGACCCAGAAGATCATCGCGGCCGTGATGGCTTTCGGCAGCGGCGCCTTGATTGCGGCATTGGCTTTGGAGCTGGCGAGTGAAGCGCACGAAAAAGGAGGGTTCCTTGCCCTGGCCGCCGGCTTTCTTGGCGGCGGGATACTTTATTGGTCACTCAACCACGTCATCGAGTCTAAGGGCGGTTTCTTGCGCAAGCGCGCGACGCGCCGCCGATTCATTTTGCGCCACAAGGAAAAACAGGCAAAGGCGCTGACGGAGCAACAGGACCAGAGGCATCTCTTACGCCATCTGCCCCGACCGCTCACAGCCCGGTTGGCAAACCATGTCCAGCCGCGCCATTACGAACCAGGCGACTTCATCTTCAAGGCAGGCGAGAGAGGCGATGCGCTTTTCGTTATCAACCAGGGGGAGGTAAGGCTGGTCGGCGGCGCCAATACTGCTGCTGAAGCGGCGGTAGACGGCGCTCTCAGCCAAGCCTGGCGGGAAGTGTTTGGCCACAAATCGGCAGAAAAAGCAGACGTTGCCCCTGCCCATGATCCGTCAAAGTTGCCGGCAGATCCCAAAGGGCGCCGTTTTGACCCGGGGGAGACGTTTGGCGAGAGCGCGCTTTTGACCGGCAGGGCCAGGTCGTGCAGCGCTGTGGCAGAGACATCAGTGGATGCGCTGCGATTAGACCGGAAAGCTTTACAACAGATGGTGGAGTCGTCTCCGCGTTTAGCGCTGGCGGTCAGCCGTATCCTGGCGCAGCGGCTTGGGCTTGCAGGGCAGCACGAAGCCGAACTCGAAGCCGAGGTAGCCCATTGGCGTGAGACACCGGGCCATGACCCGGGCGTCGTCACGGCGGCAGAGGAACAGGCGCTCCACGAGGCCCACAAAGCCAATGCCGCGGCCCCGGTGGCCATCTTTCTTGGGGCGCTGCTGGACGGCATCCCCGAATCGCTTGTGATCGGCGCGGAGCTGGTCGCCGGCGCAGCCTTCAACCCCACGTTTGTTGCGGCAGTGTTTATCTCGAACTTGCCGGAAGCGATGTCGAGCGCTGCCGGCATGAAGCAGGCCGGCTTCACCACAAGGCGCATCATGGGCCTGTGGACAGGCCTGACGGTGGCCAGTGCCGTAGCCTCTTTCTTGGGAAATCTCCTGCTTGCGGAGAGCAACCCTGCGCTTGTTGCTGTGGTAGACGCGGTGGCGGGTGGGGGAATTCTTGCCATGCTCGCCTCCACCATGATGCCGGAGGCCTTTGAGCAAGGCGGACCTTCGGTATCGTTATCGACGATTGCAGGATTCCTAGCGGCCTTCTTTTTCCACGCACTCGGGGCTTGAGGAGCGGGCTCCTTACCTCACAAAGAACCTGAGCGACCACTCGGCATAGAACGCTAGCGGCCCCCAGTAAACCCCCAGGAAAATGGTAAGACAGGAAAGGAATCCGAGCAGGGCAGCGTGGCTGGGCGTCATCTCAACCTCTTGAGCGCCAGGTTGAGGGAAGTCGAAAAACATGGTCTTCACAACCCGAGCGTAATAATAGAGGGAGATAACGCTGTTGAGGATCGCGACCACGGCCAACAGCACGAACATGCCCCCTTGCCGAATCACCGCGGCAAAGAGAAAGAACTTGCCCACGAAACCCGCAAACGGCGGCAGCCCGGTAAGAGAGAAAAGAAAGATCGCCATGCAGACCGCCGGGATGGCCGCGCCGCGCCAGGCGAGACCGTGGTAGCCATCAAGATCCTCCCTGCCGGTTGCATTGGCGACAATCATCACTACCAGGAAGGCCCCCAAATTCATTATCAGGTAGACGACGACGTAAAAGAGCACCGCCCTGAGCCCGTCGTTATTGAGCACCACAAGTCCCATGAGGAGATAGCCGGCGTGGGCGATTCCGGAATAGGCGAGCATGCGCTTGACGTTTTGCTGATTGAGGGCGCAGAGGTTCCCCACGGTCATAGTCACCATGCTGAGGAAAAGAAGAAAATGGGGCCACTCTACACCCTGCAGGAAAAGCCAACTTCCATTTTCCCCAAGGCGCGAAAGAGCGGGAAAGAAAAAACGAATCATGATGGCCAGGCCGGCCGCGTTCGATGCCACCGAGAGAAACGCTGTGATCGGAGTCGGCGCCCCCTGATAGACATCGGGCGACCACATGTGGAAAGGGGCAAAGACGATCTTGTAGCCGAATCCCGCCAGGATAAAGACAAAGGCCATAAAGAGGCTTAAGTGATTCACTTCACCCTGGAGCAAGGCCGCGCCGATCCTGGCGTAGTCCAGACTCCCGGTCATGCCGAAGACCCAGCTCATGCCATAGATCATGGTGCCGGAGGAGACTCCGCCATAGATCAGATACTTCAGCGCCGCCTCGGTCGAGCGCCGGTTGTGGGGCAGCGAGCCGGTCAGGATATAGGAGGTGAGGCTCACCAGCTCCAAAGAGAGATAGGCCATCAGCAGATTGCTCGAAGAGGCCATGAAAAACATGCCCAGGGTAGAAGTGAGCAGGACGGTGTAATACTCCCCCTTATGGACTCTCCGGAGCTCATGACAATCCAGGGACATACAGATGACCAAGAGGGCAGCCAGCAAAAATAGCACTTTAAAAAAGAGGCTGAAGTTGTCCAGAATAATCATGTGCTGGAAAAGCCAGCCTCCGCGCGCGCCGAAAAGCTCCACGGCGGCATACAAGGAGAGGAGGCAACCCGCGCCGGCAATATAGCCCAGAATCTCTTTGCGCCGCAGGACCAGGTCCAGCAAAACGAGCAGGAGGATGGTTCCGGTAAGAATAGCCTCGGGGTAAAAAAATTTCAGGCTCTCGAAGTTTCTCAGGTCCATAAGATCTTAAGGGAGATGCGGAATGACAATCTGATTGAGCTGATCCAGGGAAGCGCGCAAGAGGTCAAGCATCGCGTTAGGGTAGACCCCGAGGGCAATCACAATGATCCCCAAGGGAATCAGCGTGAACAGCTCCCGGCCGTTGATCTCCGGCAACGTTTTATACTTCTCGTTGGTCGGACCCAGATATACCCGCTGGATCGTCCAGAGAAAATAGCCGGCAGTCAAAACCACCCCGCTCGCCCCTAGAATGGAGAGAATCGGATACTTTTGCCATGCGCCCAGCAGAACCAGGACCTCGGAGATAAAACCGGAAAGCCCAGGCAGCCCCATCGAGGCGAAAAAGGCGAGTGCCGTCACGCCGGTATAGACCGGCATGACGGCTGCCAGGCCGCCAAAGCCCTCGATGTCGCGGTGATGGGCACGGTCGTAGATCACGCCCACGAGGAGAAAGAGCATTGCCGTGATCGTCCCGTGGTTGAACATCTGCAGGACCGCGCCGCTAATCCCCTGCGGGGTAAAAGTCGCCATGCCCAGCATGACATAGCCCATATGGCTGACGCTGGAATAGGCCACCAATTTTTTCAGATCCTTTTGCGCCATGGCGCAGAGCGCCCCGTAGATAATATTCCAGGTACCCAAAACCCCAAGAAAATAATAGGCGAGATCCGCAGTGGCCTGCGGCAGCATGGGGAAATTGACCCGCAGGATCCCGTAGGTGCCCATCTTTAGCAGGACACCGGCCAGGATCACCGAGATCGCAGTCGGCGCTTCCACGTGCGCGTCGGGAAGCCAGGTGTGAAAGGGAAACGCCGGTATCTTGATAGCAAAACCGATAAAGAGCGCCATCCAGACAACATGCTGGAAACCCCATCCCCATTGATTAAAGGGCCAGATCGCAAGCGGCTCAGTGCCGTATTTGCCGCTCTGGGCAATGAGCACGGTCATGTCAAAGGTATGGGGTTCGCTGGTGAAATAGAGGGCCAAGATAGCCAGCAGCATGAGCACGCTGCCAAAGAGGGTATAGAGAAAGAACTTGATCGCCGCGTACTCTCGGCGCGGCCCGCCCCACACTCCGATCAGGAAATACATCGGGAGCAGCATCAACTCCCAAAAGACGTAGAAAAGGAAAAAATCGAGGGCAACGAAAACCCCCATCATGCCCGTATCCAGCAGAAGAAAGAGAGCGAAGTAGCCCTTCACCCCCTTGTCGATTCCCCAGGAGGCGAAGATGCAGAGAAAACTGAGCAGGGCGGTAAGCAGCACCATCGAGATGCTGATGCCATCGATCCCCACGAAGTAGTTGATGTTATAAGCGGGAATCCAGGGGATTTTCTCGACAAACTGGAGGCCCGGAATCGCCGTATTAAAATGGCCATAGAGCCAGACGCCGAGAGCCAGCGGAGGCACCGTAAAAAGAGCCGAGACCCAGCGGATCAGGTTGTGACGGTCGGACGGCAACATGAGTACGACGATCATGCCGGCCAGAGGGAAAAAGGTCATATAGGTGAGTACGTTGTCTGTCATCTTTCCAGCTCTCCCATTCGAGTCAGCTCCAATAGCGCAACTTGACGATTATGGCGAGGACCACCGCCCCCAAGATCACGTAAAGGTAGCTGTTGATGTTTCCAGTTTGGACTTTCCTGAATTTATCTCCCGCGTCGAAGGTCGAGTCTGCGATCTTGTTGACCAGCCAATCGACCACATGATTATCAAAGAGACCGTGGATCCAAGAAATGAAGGCCGTCGTCTTGGCCGAGCCATCGACGATAAAATCGATGATGTATTGATCGATCCAGGCGCCGATACGGGCGAGCAAGAGCGTCCCGTTGACAAAGAAAAACTGGTAGATCTCGTCGATGTAGTACTTGTTGTAAGATAAGCGATAGAAAAGACCTCCGGCCAGAGAGGAGAAGCGCTCGGGCGCCAGCCTGCCCCGGTAGTAGATAAGATAGGCAAGGTAAAAGCCCGCCGCCGCGACGGCCACGGAAAGCGCCATCAGTATCTCTTCCAAGCTCCCCGAGGCATGCACCTCATGATGCGCGCCAAAAACAGGCTCCAGCCATTCGGCAAAACGACTCCCGCCGAAGATTTCCGGCAGCCCGATCCAGCCGGCGGCGATCGAACCAATCGCCAGCAGCACCAGGGGAAGAGTCATTGCCTTCGGCGATTCATGGAGATGGGCCTTCACATGATGGTCGGCACGGCACTCGCCGAAAAAGACCAGAAAGAATTGACGGAACATATAGAAGGCTGTAAGCCCTGCCCCCGCTACTCCCAGCACCCAAAGCAAGGGAGAACCGTGCGGGCTGGAAAAGGCTTGCCACAGAATTTCGTCTTTGGAAAAAAAGCCCGCGGTCAACGGCGTACCGGCAATCGCTAAGACCGCGACTGCAAAGGTCCAGAAGGTGTAAGGCAAGGAGCGTCTCAGTCCCCCCATCTTCCTCATGTCTTGCTCCCCACCCATGGCATGGATCACGCTTCCAGAGCCAAGAAAGAGGCAGGCCTTAAAAAAGGCATGGGTCATGAGGTGAAAGACCGCTGCGCCGTAGGCGGCCACCCCGGCGGCAAGAAACATATAGCCGAGTTGACTGACCGTAGAATAGGCTAGAACGCGCTTGATGTCAGTCTGAGTCAGGGCGATCGTAGCGGAAAAGAGAGCGGTGGCAACGCCGATCGCCGCAATCACCGCCAGCGTGGCCGGCGCAGCGGAGAAGAGAAAGTGAAGCCGGCAAACCATGTAGACACCGGCAGTAACCATGGTCGCCGCATGGATCAGGGCGCTCACCGGCGTAGGCCCCTGCATGGCATCAGGAAGCCAGACATGGAGCGGAATCTGCGCCGATTTGCCGGTAGCGCCAACGAAAAGGAACAAGGTCACCAGGGTTACCACGCCCACTCCCCAGATTTCCTGCCCCTGGAGCAGAGCAGAAAACTTCTCGATCTCGCGAAAGACGAGCGTGCCGTGACCGCTCCGATCCAGAGACCAAAAGACCAGGAAAACCCCGAGGACAAACCCGAAATCACCGACACGGTTAACAATGAATGCCTTGTTGCCGGCCCTGGCATTTACGTGGTCGTGATACCAAAAACCGATCAGGGCATAGGAGCAAAGTCCTACGCCTTCCCAGCCGACGAACATAAGGAGGAGGTTATCCGCCGTGACGAGCAGGAGCATCGCGCAGGTAAAAAGGTTGAGGAACGCAAAGTAGCGCCAGTAAGATTTGTCCTCGCGCATGTAGCCGGTGGAGTAAATATGGATCAGGCCGCCAACACCGGTAACCACCAGAATCATCACGGCGGAGAGAGGATCGACCCAGAAGGCCATATCGACACGGAGAGAACCGACGGAGAGCCACGGATAGAGGCGATCAATGAGAAAACGCTCGTCGGGCTTCAAGGCCAGAAGATCGAGAAAGGCCTGGAGGGAAAGGAGAAAAGAGATCAGGACCGGCGCGCAGGCAAAGAGACTGATGATCCATTTTCCGATTCTCTTCTGCAGGACCGCTCCCAAAAGGCCGTTCACGGCCGCCCCGACGAGCGGCAGAAGCACGATCCAGCGAAGATAATCTGTCTGTATCGGATGATCCATATCTCATCAAAAACCGAGGATCGAGGATAGAAGATGGAAGATCGCGATCCTCAATCCTCTATCTTCGATCTTCTGCTTCATCGTCACTCCTTAAGCGTTTCCGCCGCCTCCACGTCAATCGTATGAAAGATCTGAAAGAACGCCAGGATGATGGCCAGGCCAATAGCCGCTTCGGCGGCGGCCAGCATGATGACGAAGATGGCATAGATCTGACCTTCCACATTTCCACTGCTGTAATGAGAGAAGGCCACGTAGTTAATGTTGGCGCCATTCAAAATCAACTCCACGCCCATCAGGATGCTGATGGCATTGCGCCGGGTCAAAACAGAGTAAAGACCGAGGCTGAAAAGGATGGCTCCAATAACCAGATAATGAGTGAGTCCGATAGCCATTCAGAAGTCCCCCTAAAGCAATTGCTCAGGGCGCAAGTTTTCGGGCCGCGGCCGATAGAGTCGTACCATGAGTCGAACCTCCCTCATCGGACGTCCGCGGCCCTCTCCCTCGCGCCCCTCGCCCTCGCAGTGAAAGCTGCCGCCCGGTCGAAGAGCCCGCGCATCCGATGAGCGGCGGTGGGAATAACCACGAACCCATTGCGCGGGCTCGGAGAGCGGGTGGCGGCTTTCAACATTCCCCCCTCACTCCTTGAGTTCCTTACGGGAGATGACCACGGCGCCGATCAGGGCCGCAAGTAAAACTAAAGAGGCAAGCTCAAAGGGTAACAAGTAATTTCCCAGAAAGAGATCGCCAATTTTTGCTGTGGTCGGGGAATAGAGGATCTCCTTGGCTTTCTGCCAGGGGGTCTCCCGGATCGTCTGCACGAGCAGAAAGAGAAAAACTCCGATGACCGCCAGGGCCGGGATCCTCCCGACCGCGCGGTTGGTGATCCGGACATCGGTGATCCGATGGGTCAGCATCACGGCAAACAGGATAAGGACCAGGATGCCGCCGACATAGATCAGCACCTGCACGGCGGCCACAAAATCCGCTCCTAAAAATACATAGATTGCGGCAACTCCGGCAAAAGTCCCAAGCAGGGAAAAGGCCGAGTGAATGATATTCCGGGAAAAGGCCACCATCGCCGCGGAGCCAACCGTAACGGCGGCGATCAGGTAAAAAATGACCGTGGCGAGCTCCATCTTTTTCCTAGTCTCTAATTTGGAATCCCGAAGAGCCGACGGCCCCTTGGGTCAATTACAGGACGACCCCCCTACCCCTCCTCTGCGCCTGCCCCTCCCACCTTTTCTTCCGGGGTGGCAAACTCATCCAGATATTTTAGTCCAAGTTCAACCTTCGTTATCATCTGAGCATCGGTCTCTCCACCTTTTTTGGGCTTGTAAAGGGGGACAGGTTCGGTGACGAAATGCCGAACCAAACCGGCCGGATTGTAACAGGCTCCTTCAAACTCCTGCGAATGGCGAATGGACCCTGTCGGGCAAATCTCCGCGCAGAGACCGCAGTACATGCATTTACAAATATCGATATCAAAGTGACTAAATGACCGCTGCTTTGTCTCTTTGTTCATCTCGATCCCGATCGTGATACAAGTGATCGGGCAGACCCGTTCACAGGCAAGACAGCCGGTGCAGATATCCAGGTCCACTTCCAGAATCCCCCGGTATCTCAGAGGCAGCATCTCTTGAACCGGTTTTTCTATCCTGTCCGGATACTGGATCGTCATCGGGCGGCGCACAAAATGGGAAAAGGTAATGGCCATTCCCTCGAAGATCGTCGTGACCGTCTCTGCGACGTTGCCGACATATTCCACCAGCGTGCTCATTGGCTTCCTTAAATATAGGGTTTCCAGTAGATCTCCGGGCGTGAGTGGCGGATCTGATAATTCACCCGTTTAAAAAACAACAGCAAGATGGCCACACCCATCAAAAACATACCGAAGCTTGCCAGCCGGTTCCCCTTTGGATAAAGCACCATCCAGGCCGCAGTTCCCAGGAGACTGACAAAGGAGAGGGGAACCAGGTATTTCCAGCAGGCAGACATCAGTTGATCGACCCTCACGCGCGGCAGGGTCCCGCGCACCCACATGGCGACAAAAACCCAGAAATATGCCTTAAGGAAAAAAACCATGAACTGGAGAACGCCTATCAGGACCGGATTATCCGTTACCGGGGGGACCTGCCACCCGCCCAAGAAAAGGGTGGTCGCTATCGCTCCAATCACGTAGAGGTTTCCCCATTCGGCGAAAAAGAAGAAGAGAAAACGCATCCCGCTGTATTCAGTGACATAGCCGGCCACCAGCTCGGATTCCGCCTCCGGGATATCAAAGGGGGTGCGGTTTCCCTCGGCCAGGGCCGCTGTGAAGTAAAGGAAAAAAGCGACAAAGGTAAAGGGGTTGTAGAAGAGAAACCAGTCCCAAGGCGCCCAGCCCTGGGCCTTGATGATTCCCTGCATGCTCATGGTCCCGGCGACGAAAATGATCGTCAACACGGCGAGCCCCGCAGGGATTTCATAACTCACAATCTGCGCCGCCGAACGCATCCCTCCAAGGAGCGACCACTTGTTATTGGACGCCCAGCCCGCCATCAAGATCCCAACCACGACCAGAGAGGTCACAGCAAGGAGATAGAAAATACCGATATTGAGATCGGCAACGATGAGCTGACTGCCGAAGGGAATCACGACAAAGGTGGCTAGAAATCCGACAAAGACGATATAGGGGGCGAGGACAAAGAGCCACTTATCGGCGGCTGAAGGGATAATATCTTCCTTGAGCAGATTCTTGATGCCGTCGGCAAGCCACTGGAGGATCCCCTGGGGCCCTACCCGGTTGGGACCGACCCGTGACTGCATCCTGGCCCAGACTCTCCGCTCCAGCCAGCTCGTGATCCCGGCCAGCGGAGCGACAAAGAAGGAGAGAACGACGAGGGCTGCCAGGAGCATCGCGCCGAGGTAAATAATCTCCTTGGGTAAACCCGGAAAGTACCCCTCCTGGATGAGCTGATCTACGAAAGCTTGCATAAGCTTATCTTAATCCTAATCCTAACGATCGATTTCCGGCGCATCCACATCCAGGCTGGCAATGAGGGCAATCAGATCCGCCACCATAAGACCACGGCTGATCTTATCGATCAGGCTCATGGCGGTGAAAGAACCGGTGCGGATCCTTACACGATAGGCGTACTCGCTGCCATCGCTGACCACGTAAAAGCCCATATCGCCGCGCGGGGCTTCCACCCGCACATAGATTTCCCCAGCAGGGGGCTTGAATTTGCGCGCGACCTTGGCAATCGCCGGACCCTTGGGCAGCATCTTGAGACACTGGTGGAGAATTCTGCAGCTCTCCTGCATCTCCCGAATGCGCACAATGTACCGATCGTAGCAATCCCCCAAAGTCCCCTTTTCGCCCGTGCCCACGGGGATATCGAACTCGAGTTCGGGATAAACCGAGTATGGGATGTCCCTGCGGATATCCCACTTAAATCCGCTGGCACGGAGATTCGGCCCGACGATGTTGTATTGAAATGCATCCTCCCTGGTAATCACGGCGATATTGGCAAGCCGCTCAATAAAAATCTTATTGTATGAGAGAAGGCGGTTATATTCATCGACAATAAGCTCAAAGTGATCCAGGAATTCGCTGATACGACCGCAGGTTTCCGGCGTGATATCGTATCCCACTCCGCCGATCCTGATATAATTGTAAGTGAGCCTCGCGCCGCAGATCTCCTCCATCAGGTTATTGACCGTTTCTCTTTCCCTGAGCGCATGAATAAACGGCGTGACCGCCCCGATATCC
>MGRY01000195.1:10597-12278 GCA_001799045.1 Deltaproteobacteria bacterium RIFCSPLOWO2_02_56_12
CCCGACGGCGATGAGGTGGCTGGCGATACGATTCAGCTCACAGGCAATCACGCGGCAGAATTCCCCGCGCCGGGCAACTTCCACCCCCGCAAGCTTCTCCGCCGCCATGCAGAAAGCCTGATTGGTAAACATCGCCGCCAGGTAATCCGCACGATCGGTATAAGGGACATACCCATGCCACGTAACCTTCTCGCCTATCTTCTCGATCGAGCGGTGCAGGTAGCCGACATCCGGAATCGCCTCGCGCATGACCTCGCCGTCGGTCTTGACGATAAAACGCAGCACCCCATGGGTGCTCGGATGCTGCGGGCCCATGCTGATGGTCATGTCTTCCGTGTGAAAGGCTTCGCTTTCGGCGTGAACAGGATCGCTCATAGCTCGACTTTATCGCAGCAGTTTTTCAACCAAGGGCGCCCTTTGGGTGCTGATGCCATCGTACTCCTCTTGCTCCACATAATCCTTGCGCAAAGGATGGCCCACCCAATCCTCAGGAAGCAAAATCCTCCTGAGATCGGTGTGGCCTTCAAAAACAATTCCAAAGAGATCAAAAGCCTCCCGCTCCAACCAGTTGGCCACCTTCCACACCCCTTCCATCGTAGAGAGCTGGGGATTCTCCCTGGGAAGATCGACCTTGAGTACGATCTGATGGCGATGCGAATAGGAATAGATGTGGTAGACGACCTGGATCTTGTTTTCCTTAGGCAGATCCAGTCCGGTGAGGTCCGACAGGATCTCGAACTTCAAGTCCGGCTCGTCCCGCAGATAGCGGCACACTTCCACGACCGCTTGAGGGTCCACGCGGAGATTGGGATCCATGACATCTCCCTGGAAGCCGCTGACCTTCCCCGCAAACTTCCTCTCAAGCTTCCCGTATATCTCCTTGGCCTCCACGATCTACGCCCCCACAGGTGCCTCGGCCGCTGCGGGCTGTCTAACCAACCACCGCTCGCGCATCATCTTCTCCTGGATTCTCATGAGCCCCTCAGTCAAGGCCTCCGGGCGGGGGGGACAGCCGGGCACGTAGACATCCACCGGAATAATCTTGTCGACACCCTTACAAACCGAGTAGGCGAGTTGAAAGAGTCCCCCACAATTGGCACAGCTCCCCATGGAGATGACGTATTTTGGATCGGGCATCTGGTCGTAGAGGAGCTTGGTCCGCTTGGCCATCTTATAGGTAAGCGTGCCGGCTACGATCATGAGGTCGGACTGGCGCGGCGTGGCCCGGGGAACGCAACCAAAGCGATCCACGTCGGCGCGCGGCCCTCCCGTCTGCATCAGCTCGATAGCGCAGCAAGCCAGGCCAAACAGCATGTACCATTGCGAAGAAGCCCGCCCCCAGTTGAGGAGGTCGTCCACTTTGGTGGTAAAGACCGTCTCGGGTAAAGAGTTGAGCAGCGGCTGCATAGATTATCTCCTAACACTCAGCCAAGGTGTTGAAAAACTTTGATCTCAGGCCGATCAGCTTTTAATTTTTTTCACCCACTCAAGATCCCCCTTAGCCCAGGCATAAACCAGGCCGAGGAATAGGATCCCGACGAACAGCAATATCTCGACAAAGGCAAATATTCCCTGCCCGCCCTCGACCCAACGCCGAAAGGTGGCTGCAACAGGAAAAACAAACGCAATCTCTACCTCAAAAATGATAAAAATCAGAGCGACAATATAAAAACGCATGTTG
>MGRY01000196.1:0-436 GCA_001799045.1 Deltaproteobacteria bacterium RIFCSPLOWO2_02_56_12
GTCTCGCATGTCTCCTTGTCGCGCATCTCGCCGACCATGATGACGTCCGGATCGGCGCGCAAAAACGAGCGCATGGCGGCGGCAAAGTCAAACCCGATCTTCGGCTGGACTTGTACCTGACGCAGGCCGTACTGGGTGATTTCCACCGGATCCTCAGCGGTCCAAATTTTCCATTCTGGATCATTGATGTCGCCCAGGCAGGAATGTAGTGTGGTCGTTTTTCCGGAGCCCGTCGGTCCAACAACGAGAAAAATCCCATAGGGTATATCCAGAATCTGCTTAAGCTCTTTGAGGTTCCTCTCTAAAATCCCCATCTTATCCAGAGGCATGGGCTCGCTGGCCGCCAGGATACGCATGACAATATCTTCGTTATCAACGCCAGAGGTCGGGATGGTCGCTACACGGAGCTCGATCTCGCGATCCGGCAACTTGAATT
>MGRY01000196.1:448-12414 GCA_001799045.1 Deltaproteobacteria bacterium RIFCSPLOWO2_02_56_12
TGAATTTGATCTTTCCATCCTGGGGCTTGCGGCGCTCCGAGATATCTAAGCGGGCCATGATCTTAAAGCGGGAGGCCAAGGCCCTACGATAACTCGGCGGCACTTTTTGGTACTCATGACAACTCCCGTCGACGCGGAAGCGGATCAGGGTCTCCCTTTTTTCGGAATTGGGTTCGATGTGGATATCTGAGGCCCCCTCTTTATAGGCATCGATGACAATCTGGTTGGCAAGACGAACGACTGCGCTATCGTTCTCGTCAATGACACCCGCTGCCGCCTCTTCCGGTTTCGCTTGATCCTCCGTAGTCAGTTCTCCGAGAATGGCCGCGATGGACTGCTTGGGGACGTTCGGGTCGAGATCTGTTGCCACCGAGCTGACAAATTTGAGAATATCATCCCTCAGCGCGACGAAAAATTTGACCTCCTTTACCGGGAAAAGCCGCTTGACGTCCTGCAGTTTTTGAAACGAGTAGGGATCGTCGATCAACACGTCAACCGAATCTTCACTGCGGCGCAGCGGGATCCAGTAATTGGCTTTGAGATAGTTGAGGCTGATATTTTTTACCAAATCCGGCGGGATAAAGACCCTCTCGTCAAACTCTAGGAAGGGGCACTTATAAAAGAGGCTGAGAGACTTCCCGATCTCTTTTCTGGGGGTCTTGTACTTTTCCATCAGGAGGGACTCGATCTCTTTTTGCTTTTCTCTGGCCTCCTTGATGGTCGCATCTAGTTCGACCTGGGTGATCAGGCCTGAAGAGATGAGGTAGTCGAACCTGGTGGGTTTTTTCCTGGCCAATTGGTACTGATTGTAGAAGGCAATCCCCAGCGTGGTAGCGATCTCTTGAACTCTCTCTTCATCCTCCTTGGTAAAACGGTCGCCGGTTTTTTTATTGACGAGCTGCATGACTCCAGTCAGCAAGTTGTCGCTGGAGAAGAGCGGGACAGTCAGTATCTGCTTGGTGCGAAACCCTATCTTCTGGTCCCAGGAACTGTCGAAGGAAAGCACCGGGCTGATCTTTGTGAGCTCACCCTTGTTGTAGGCATCGGTGATATTGACCGTTTTTGTGTTTTTGGCGACAAACCCGGCAATGCTCTGCTCGTTAACGGGGACACGGATTTCTTTAATGTCTTTGAGCGTGTCAGGGTCCAAAAATTTGGAGTAGATCTCCTTTTTGTCGTAATCCACGGCATAAAGCGTGAGACGTTCGGCGCCCAGGAGCCCAAGGATCCCCTCTCTCAATCCCACAAATATTTGATCCAGATCCTTCGCCGCGTGGATCTGGTTCATAATCTGCTTTACGTCCTCGGCGTAGGCAACCTGCTCTTTTAACTGGTCGATGTCGGCCGCCGACTCTCCGGGCTTGAGCCTGAGCATTGTGCCGCCAGTCTCCAAAACCTTCTCCGTTTCCTTCACCCGGTTACCCAGGTTCTGGATTTTGAGAGTTAGTTTTTCCTGCAGTCTTTTGACGGGAGAATCTTCCGTCTGGGGCGAAGTTCCTTCTAACTTTAGCGGGGTCTGCGGTATGGCCATGTCGCGCTCCCTTTCAACTTGAACTTATCGATCTCTCAGCTTCGCTTCGGGGACTTGCGGGAGGTGCTCTCTTTTTTCATCGGTTCCGGTGTTTCAGGTTTTGCCGGTTCCGGTGTCTGAGAATCAGACTTATGAACCATCTCCTCCAACTGGGTCTCCAGGATACGAATCTGGCTAAACAGGTTTTCTTCCAACCCGGTCAGGCTCTCTTCCATCTCTTTGAGAGCAGCGCCCTTTTGACTCAATAATTCCTCTTTCTCACCTAGCTGCGTCTTCAGCGCTGCTACGTTCGCCTCGAAATTCTGCTCGACATCCTGCGTTCGCTTGGTTTCTGCAGCCGCCAGGGCTGCAGCCTCTTCAAGCTTCGATCTGAGATCCTTAAGCTCGCCGTTGCGAATCTCCAGGAGCCCCTCTTTTTCCCGCAGTTGATTTTCCAAATCTTGGATCCGAGTCGCAAGGCCCTGATCCTGTTCTCCCAGGCCGGAGTCTTCTTGATTGGCTTTGCTTTCCTTCTCCCGAAGCTGAGCCTCTAATGCAGCCACTGTTGCTTCGAAAGTCTTCTGGACCTCATCAGCCCGCCGCGCCTGCTGGAGCGCCAGGGCGGCAGCCTGCTGGATCAAGGATTCGATACGGGACAGCCGCGCCTGCAGCTCGGCGACTTCGTCGAGTATCCGAAGGGGCTGTCTCTTCCCTTGCGTATTCTCTAATAACTCAGAACTCATAGAATACCGGGTCTGTTCAGGCTCTACGGCAAATGATGTATTTTATTCAATAGGCACCGAAAAGACAAGCTGTCCCTGGAGGTGTTGTACCAGGCCGATGAGGATACTTAGTTGCTCTTGTTGGGGCTGATGGGAAGTTTTTCCACTTCTTGTATTCCGATCCTGTGCAGGTGGCCTATGACGTTGATCGCCTCATCCTGAGTATACGGACCCGGCAATCGCACCTGGTAGAGAATCCATCCATCTCCGAGATCCTTCGCCGCAACGGCGGCCTTGAGATCCTCTTTTGCAAGTCGCTCGCGGAACTCATCCGCCTGCTCCCGCTGAAGGAAGGCGCCCAGTTTCAGCGCAAACTGCGGTTGAGCTGGATTGGAACGGGTCTCGGCATGCTCCGTGCCATAGAGAGAACTGAGCCAGTCAGGATTGTAATAATTGTATAATCCTACAGACAAAACCAAAAGCAATATCAGCACGGAGAGGCGAGGAGAAAGCCGCTGCGGACCGGCCGCTTCTTTCCAGTCGCTGCGAGAGGCGCTGACTTTGGAAGCAGCCCGTTTCACTGCCGCGGCCCCGATTTTCCCTTTGCTTTCTTGCAGGGCGTGTTCTACTGCGATGTTTGCGATTCGGTTGATAAGACGCGGGACGCCGGTGGTCTCCCGGTAAAGGTATCTGGCAGCACTCTTGGTAAAGCGGACGTCTTCCGAGACGCCCGCCACGGCGAGGCGATGGTTCAAATAGAATAAAATTTCTCTTTTTTTCAGGGGGACTAGTTTTAGTTTCGCCCCGATTCTTTGCTCGAGCTGGGTAAACCGTTTATGGTTGATCTTCTCAGCCAGCTCGGGTTGGCCGACGAGAACGATCTGAAGAAGTTTCTCGCCTTTTTTCTCCAGGTTGGTGAGAAACTTTATATGATCGAGACAGCGGAAATCCAGGTGCTGCGCCTCGTCGAAAATCGCAACGGGAATCCTGGCATCACCCTCCATTTCACCGAACGCCTCATCGAGCGTCTCGGTCATGGCCTGGGGGGTCTTGGACGGAGTGGTCACAACCACAGCGTTATACTCATCACCAAGCTCTTCCAGGAGCCGCCGGCAGATGATGGTTTTCCCGGTGCCGGGTCCACCGGTGACACATATGAGCCCATCACGGCGGCTGATTGCAGAAAGGATTTCCCCGAAAACCCTCATATGTCCCTCGCTGAGGTAGAGGAAACTCAAATCTGCTGTCAGGCTAAATGGCCTCTTTTCCATTATCTCCCTAGCTCCCCTTCTTGATCGGCGCAAGCAAGGACACGAGGCGAGACTTTCTTGCGTCCGGTACCGGGCCTATCCTGGCGATGTTGCCTGGCTTTACCATCACATTCCGCATCGATTTCCCGATCAGTCTAACCTTTGACTCCTCTCTAACCCCTGGTTCAAAATCTTCGGGTTCTTCCTCCGAGGGCTCGTCGAGGTAGGACCCATCCTCCAGTCCCCGCTCCGCCTCTTCAACTACGGCCGTGTTTCTTTCCCGCCGCTGGCCATCGCCTTCAGAAGAGACTGCGAGCGCATTGATCCTGGACTGCAAATCGGCGATCTCTGCTTCCCGGCTCTCCAGCAGCTCTCCTTTTCTCCTAATCTCCCCCTCCAGATCACTGATCCGGGCGCCCAGACCTTCCTGCAACTCTCTATAGGCAGAATCTTTTTGACTGAGCAACTCTTCTTTCTCCCCAAGTTGGGCCTCCAGCACAGCCGCCCGCTTCTTCTGCTTGTTCGAGGCTTCTCTAAACTCGGTCTCGCGCTTCTCAAGGAGATCATCTCTTCTTTGAATCAGGATTTCCATATCTTGGGCCCGGGCCATGAACCCCTTTTCCAGATCCTCGAGGGCAGCATTCCTCTGCTGCAGCATCTCCTCTTTCTCCCTAAGCTCGGCCTTCAGGCATGCCAACGTCTCCTCAAGATTTTCCCGGATCTCGCCGATCCGTTGCACCTCTGCGGCAGCCAGCGCAGCCGCTTCCTTCATGAAGGACTCCATCTGGGAGATTCCTTCCTTCATTTCGGAAACTCGCGTGGCGACCTCGCCCTCGGTCTCCTTCTTTTGCCTCTTTCTAGAAGACTTGTTAGCCATGAATTCTTTGCCGGCGCTCGGCAACAAGTAATTGTAATAGACAGAGAATGCGAAAACAAGGCTTTGGCAGTCCGCGGGCTATTTACAAACCTCCATAGTTCTGCTTAAAATAGTTGCACTTCGTTCGCTCGACTAATACCAAGCAATTCCAGGGGGAAGCGGAAATTTTATGGCGACAACGATCACCAGCGATTGCATCAACTGCGGGGCCTGTGAACCCGAATGCCCCAATAACGCCATTTCCCAAGGAGAGGAAATCTACGTCATCGATCCACAGCTCTGTACAGAATGTGTCGGCTTTCACGATTATGAGGCCTGCGCCGCTGTCTGCCCGGTGGATTGCTGCGTTCCCGATCCTAACAATGTGGAAACGGAAGAAGTGTTAATTGCCCGGGCGCGCGCGCTGCACCAGGAAGTTGATTTTGGAGAAAACTTCGAGTCCCGCTTCCGCAAGGGGGCGGAAAAACCGGCGCCGGTTTCAGCCCCGGCCAAGAAGACAGAGCCGCCTCCCGCCTCTCCCCCTAAAGAGTCCCCTGCTCCCGCTAAAGCCGCCCCTGCTCAAGTTGCCCCTACTCCTACGCCTGCGCCACCGACCGCCACTATCGCTAGGCCGGAGCCACCTCCCGCCTCTCCCCCCAAAGAATCTCCTGCTCCCGCAAAAGCCGCCCCTGCTCCTCCGCCTACGCCATCGACCGGCGCTATCGATGGGGAAAAGATTTCCCTCTTACGGCTGCCGGAGATGGAAGCATGGGAGATCCCGGTTCGCTGCTTCCAGTGCGGGCAAGCTCATCGGGAACCTGCCAGACACTTCAAGATCGGAAACGTCCTTTGGTGCCCCCAATGTCACAGGTCCATGGTCGTGAAGGATAATTTGAATTTCCGCATCCGCACTACCCTAAAAGAATTCTACCAGCGGTGGGAAAAAGAACAGGCCGAGTTTCAAGCGAAGAGGGAAAGAGAGCTGAGACAATTCCAAGAAAGGCGCGGGAAAGAATTGAAGAATTTTGAAGATCACCAACAGCGGGAATTAGCCAAGGTCAAATTGCAACTCGAAGAGATCAGCGAATCTTACGATGCCCCGGGGAGGCCCCGTAAAAAGGGCAGCCTCTTTGCCTGGGCCTGATCCCCTGTTTGCATGCTGACCTCTTGGCTTCACCTGATCTCCCTGGCGGCATACCTGGGATCCGTCGTTGGTTTGTGGTGCATCGTCGTGCCCGCGCTCTCCGCGGTCAGGGACCACGAGGGACAACTAATCCTCCTCGCCCGCAGTCTTAAATACTACAATCCCTTCCAGACAGCCGCTCTCGGAGTGTTGGTCCTGTCCGGAGCCTTTCAGCTCACAGAGCTGAAAGCGGTTTACCGGGAACTGTTCCTCAAAGAACTCGGCGTAACCCTTGGGTGGAAGCTTACCTTATCCTTTGTCCTCATCGTTTTCAGCACCTATCAATCCATGGCCGTGGGGCACCGTTTTGTGCGACGATATGAGGCGGGGGAGTCCTTTTCGCCCCAGGAGCTCCAGGCCGTAACCCGGAAACTCAAGATCACTACGCTGACGATCCTGCTCCTCGCCGTCGTCACGCTGTGGCTCGGCGTGCAACTGCGAGGCAGATGATAGGATGATTCTCGCCACTCTTTTTATCTGTTTTTTCCTCTCCGGCTCGGCCGCGCTGCTTTACGAGGTAGTGTGGATGCGGATGCTGACGCAGATTTTTGGCAGCTCCGCTTACGCTATCGCCACGCTGCTCGCCGCATTCATGGCCGGTCTGGCTTTAGGGAGCTACATCTTCGGTCGCCTGGCCAACAGCGCAAGAAATCTTCTGCGCCTCTATGGAATCTTGGAATTGGGGATTGGCATCTACGGTCTCCTCGTGCCGGTTCTCTTCAGGAGCGCCAGGGGAGTCTATATTCCCCTCTTCTGGCTCTACGATTCATACCCGACGACCTTCAACCTCTTGCTTTTTCTCCTCTCCTTCGTACTGCTGATCTTTCCCACTTTTCTCATGGGCGCCACTCTCCCCGTCCTCAGTCGATTCTTTGTCCGCAGTTTCAGCCATCTGGGCCAGCGGATAGCGGATCTCTACGCCACCAACACTTTGGGGGCCGTGCTGGGGTGCGCCCTGACCGGCTATTATCTTATCCCCGCCCTGGGGATGAGCCGGACCGTACATGCCGCCGCCATGATGAACCTGGTTATCGCGCTGCTAATTTTCGTCGTCGATGGGATGCGCGGGAATCAGGTCGAGGAACCTTTTGCGCCGATGACCCCGGCGGAAGAAAGCGGCGAGGGGCCGGCGCGTTCGCGAATGGAGTGGCTGCTGCTCCTGTCAATTTCTCTTTCCGGCGCCGCGGCGATGATCTATGAGAACGCCTGGACCCACGCGCTGATACTAGTCATCGGCGGCTCGGTTTATTCCTTTACCACCATGCTGCTCACGTTTCTGACCGGCCTCGCCCTGGGAGGGTATCTTTACGCAAGGCTGTTCGGGAAACGGGAGGCGCAAGTTATCTTTTTCGGTCTGGTTGAACTGGGAGTGGGGATCGCGGCGCTTGCAACCATCCCCCTATTTGAGAAATTGCCGCTGATCTTTCTTCGCCTTCATCAAGGTTTCGGAGACTCGTTTCCCCTTTTTCTCGCCATACAAGTCGTGCTCTCATTTGCCGTGATGTTTCTTCCGACGCTCCTCCTCGGGATGACCTTTCCCATGGTGGTTTGTCTTTTCACCCAGAGTCTGTACCGAGTCGGCAGCAGCGTCGGGACCACCTATGCCTGCAACACCCTGGGGGCTATCGTGGGAGCCTTCGTCGGCGGATTCATTTTTCTCCCGCTCTTCGGCATCCAGGTCAGCATCGTCATCGGCGCCCTTTTGAACCTGTCGGTTGGATGGCTATTGTTGATCGCCGACCCCCATCCGGGACGCCGATATCGCCTGATCATGGGAGGAACAGTGGCGGCAGCTTTGGCTCTCCTGGCCCTGCGTTTCCCTTTTTGGGACCGCTCGATTCTTACCAGCGGGGTAACCGTCTATGCCGACAGCTTTAAGAGCCTCCCCACGGACTCGCTGCGCCTGGAGGAGATGCGCAAAGACAAGATCCTCTATTACCGGGAAGGGTTGACCGCGACCATCAGCGTGCATCGACTCAGCAAGGACTATCTCTACTTAAAAACCAACGGCAAGATCGACGGCTCTCACGGGGATGCCTTCACCATGCTCATGACCGGGTATCTGCCCATGCTCCTCCGTCCGCAGGCGGAGCAGGTCGCCGTCATCGGACTGGGAACAGGAATGACCGTCAAGGCCGTCGGATCTTTTCCGGTGAAAAAAATCGAGGTTCTCGAGATCGAGCCGGCCATGGCCGAGGCGGCGGCTTTTTTCCAGGAACAGAACGGCAAGATTCTCGAGGATCCGAGGGTGCGCATGATCCCGACAGACGGACGGAATTACATCATGGCCGCTCCCCGTCTCTACGACCTTATTATCTCCGAACCTTCCAACCCCTGGATCGCGGGCGTCGCGAGCCTCTTCAGCAGGGAATTTTACACGGTAGCTAAAGGGAAACTCAAAACGAACGGCATTCTCGCCCAGTGGATTCACTATTACTCCATGTCGCCGGACGATTTCCGAATGGTGCTCAGGACGTTCGCGGAGTCCTTCCCCCAAGTCACGATGTGGAATATGCAGGAAAGCGATTTTCTTTTGATCGGCAGCCTGCAGGAGCAGAGATTTGATTATCCCCTGCTGAGCAAGATTTTCAAAGAAAACCGCACCCTGCGGCAGGACTTTAAAGAACTGGGGCTCTCTGACGTCGATTCCGTGCTGGGGCTCTATCGAATGGGAAGAAAGGAGCTCTTGGAATTCGCCGCAGGGGCCGATCTCAACACCGACGATAACGCCAGGCTCGAGTTTTCCGCGCCTCGAAGCCTGGGAAAAAGCACAACCGATTTAAACCGCAGGCTCATGGGTCCATTCGTGACCGATCCCCCGTGGAAGCCCGACGCCCGGCGAGTCTCCCCGGCGCAACATCGCTACTACCTCAGTCAGGCCTTTAAGGCGAGCGGCTGGCATGACCGGGCCCTCAAGGAGGTAGAGCAGGCGATAAGCCTGGAGCCGCGCAATGCCGATTATCATCTCCTGCGCGCCCAAATCCTCATCGCTCAGGACAAAACCGCTGAGGCGGCCCAAGCGGCCGAGAAGGCGCTGGAATATGGGCCGCACAAAGCCAAAGCGGTTCTGGCGTTAGCGGAGGATCTCTACACCCAGCAGGCAAAGAAGATTTACCTGCGGATTGTGAACTCAGGGGCTAAAGAGATCCTGCCGTACGTCGGGCTGGGCGTCATTGCGCTCCGCCAGAAAGAATTTGCCGAGGCACAGCGTTGGTTGGAACAGGCGGCAAAAATTCAGCCCAAACATCCGGCAGTCCTTTTAGCCCTGGGAAGGCTCGAGCTGGCTAAGGGGAACTACGCCCGGACCGTGACCTTTCTTGAAGAATCCAGGGAGGGCGGTGAAGAATCCGCTGTGCTTTACAGCGAATTAGGCGAAGCCTACAGCCGGCTAAAGCAGTGGAAAAAGGCCGCCTCCGCTTTGGAGCGGGCCTTACAGCGCCAGCACCGAAACACCGGGTGGCGTCTGCTGCAGGCCAAAGCGCTCGGGCAACTGGGGAGGACCAAGGAGGCGGAGATAAAATATCGCGAGGTGTTGGCTATCGATCCGAGCAGCAGCCAGGCGTGGAAGGGACTCAAGTCCCTGGGAGAGAAGTACTGATTCTTCTCTATTGACAATCTCTGAAGGGTTCATTATGAACTATCAAAGCCGGGAAGCAAAAAAGCCTCGCCGGCTTTTGTATTGGAAAAATCCTTCCAGGGAATCCTCATCCAAACAAAGAGGGGAAAAAATGCCAAGGACCAAAAAGAAATACGCAGGACGTCCGAGGAAGGAAAGGAGTCGCAGCTTCCTCGACGATCCCAACCACGAAGAGGCAGACGATCAGGATCTTCCCAGCGATGAGGCTGGCAGGCTCAAGGTCAAGAGAAACTACGAAGAGCTTCTGGGCATTCGGGTAGAGAAACTTAAAGGCCGGGTGCTCAATCGGGAAAAAATCAACAAAAACATCGACGGCGTTTATTTCATCTGCGTGGAATGCAAGAAAATATGCCACAATCTCGACGAGGGACTCGTCGAAGATCCGCAGACTCAGCTCAACCTCTGCAGCGCGTGCGCCAAAGCAAAGGGCATAAAAGGGACGGCAGCCTAGAGGCGTATTTTTAAGCGCTCCAGGACCTTTCTTAAAGCTTCCGGCAAAGGGCTCGTGACCGCGACTTCCAGGCCGCTCTTCGGGTGGCGGAAACCCAGATAAAAAGCATGTAAAAACTGGCGCCCGAGGCCGAAGGGATCGGGGCGATGCTTGCCGTAGAGGGGATCGCCGACCAGCGGGTGCCCAAAGGCTTCCAGGTGGGCCCGGATTTGATGGGTGACGCCGGTGTCGATGCCAACTTCGAGAAGAGTGAGCCCTCGAGACGAACTTAGGGCCTTGAGGCGCGTCAATGCCCTCCAGCTGCGCGCGCGAGTTTTCTTTCCTTCTTCCGTCTTCACCGTTGTCATCTTTTTCCGCTCTCCCGGAGCGTGGGCGAGAGGAGAAGCCAGGACCTCTTCCCGCTTTACCTTGCCCCAAACCAATGCCCAGTATTTTTTTTTGATCTCGCCGCGACGGAACTGGGAGCGGAGATCCTCAAAGGAATCCTGGTCTTTGGCCACCAGCACGAGACCTGAAGTGTCCCGGTCCAGCCGATGGAGCAAACCCGGTTCCCATCGGCTCTTTCCCACATGACAAAGGGATGGACGGGTAGCAGCCAGAAAATTCGCCAGGGAATTTCTTTCTCTTCCGGAAAATCCGTGCGTCGCCATCCCCGCCGGCTTGTCCACAACCAGGAGAGATTCGTCTTCGTAAACCACGGGAAGCTCAAGATGCCATGCGGGCAGCGGAGCCGGCGCCAACAAGTGCTGCGGGCCCTTAAAAGAGAGAACCTCGCCGCCAAATAGTTTGTCCCCCTTCTTGCCGGGGCGGTCATTGACCCAAAAAACCCTCTCGCCGATCGCCCTCTGCGCCTCCCTCGAAGAGAGGTACGGTAAACAGCGCCGCACAAAGGCATCGAGCCGAATGGCGCGTTGGCCGGAGGGAACGATCCATTGGAGCGCCTTGGACTCTTGATCCGACGGCATACCTCTCATAGTATAATACTCTTTCTAAGAAAGGCGACAGGATGAAACATCAGAGCTATGCCGTGATTATGGCGGGGGGCAGGGGGACGCGCTTCTGGCCCCTCAGCCGGCCCCATCACCCCAAACAACTCCTCAAGATCTTGAGCCAAAAAAGCCTGCTGCGGGAGTCCGTGGATCGAGCCCTTCCACTTTTTGGCCCCAAGCACACGCTGGTGGTGACAGTCGCGGAACATTACCGTGCCGTTCGCGAAGAGCTTCGCATCTTGCCCAAAACCAATTTTATCGTAGAACCCCAGGGAAACAACACCGCCCCCTGTATCGGCCTTGCAGCGGCGGAGCTGGCGCGAAGAGACCCTGACGCCATTATGACCATTCTTCCAGCCGACCATTGGGTCTCCAATCCCAACTCTTTCTTGCGCACGGTCAAGAGCGCCGTCCGGCTGGCACGGGAACACGATGCCCTAGTCACTATCGGTATGCGGCCCACTTATCCAGAGACAGGCTACGGCTATATCCTGAAGGGGGGGAAAATCAAGGGAACCGGAGGTGCGCCTTTTTATCGGGTCAAGGGATTCAAGGAGAAACCTAACGCAAGAATGGCCGGCCGGTTGATGCGCCGGGGATCCTTGTGGAACAGCGGAATCTTCGTTTGGAAAGTCTCGACTATTTTAGCAATGCTCAGCCGCTTCTCCCCCGCCATCTCTCACGGCCTTCAGAGGATCCAAGAAGCGGCACGCGGGCGAGGGCTGGCCAATCCGCCTCCCTCGATCCAAGCCGTCCTCAGAAGGGAATATCGCAAGATGCCCAACATCTCGATCGACTACGCGGTGCTGGAGAAGGCCGGCTCCGAAGGGAGGGTATTGACCCTGGAGGCGAATTTTGGTTGGAGCGATGTCGGAAATTGGGCGGCGGTCCACCGCATGCTCCCCCAGGACCGGAGCGGTAATGCCGGAATAGGCAAATGGCTGGGGGTCCAATCCAAAGAGTGCCTGGTTTACTCGCCCGATCGTCTGGTCGCGCTCCTGGGAGTGCGGGGAATCGTTGTTGTGGACACGGCGGACGCCCTGCTGGTCGCGGACATCAAACGTTCCCAGGAGGTGAAGGATCTGGTCGAGGAGCTAAAACGGAAAGGCTACGGCCGCTATACCGTCAGATAAGCTATTTTCAAACAAATTATCGGAGTTCCTGCAACGTCCGAATATTCGAGGATGGCTACGACATCAGGACCGTCCAGGAACTGCTCGGGCACACCGATGTCAGTACGACCATGATTTACACCCACGTCTTGAACCGTGGCGGACGGGGAGTGAATAGCCCCGCTGATCGGCTACGATGGTTTGATCTTGAACTGAGTAAGCGCTGCATATGACCTCCGTGTGCTGTCAAGGGGTG
>MGRY01000197.1:0-12046 GCA_001799045.1 Deltaproteobacteria bacterium RIFCSPLOWO2_02_56_12
AGCTCGATCCCAGGTCCACTCCAAGCACCTCAAAGAAATTCGGCGTTACCGTCAGGTAGCGTGCCGGGTTTTGGCCATCAAGATTAAAGAACTGGTACTCAACCCCAAAGTTCTTGAGCGGCAAAGCAATGCAGTCTCCCTGCTCCCATTGATAGCGTGTCCCATCCACATCCACTGCCCCACGGCCGTCAAGGACGTAGTACACTAATCCGCCAGGACATCGCTGGCGGCCCGATTTCCCGCCGGGAGGAATCTCCTGAACGTAGACCACCAGGCTCCTGATAGCGGTGTCTCGTTTGCCAGGGTGCAAATACCATTTCATGATCCCCTGCCGGTTACGCTCCCAGGGAAGATCCGGCCCGCAAACAACCTTTAATCCCGTCTCGCTCTGTCTCCGATATTCATCCCGCAGCTTGAAAAGGGCATCGAGCAACGTCGTGCCCCCGGCCTCTTTCGCTTCTCCGACTATGGCGCGCGGAAAGCCCGCGTTTTGAGATGACGCAGAATAATCTTGCCTTGTGCCGGGTTGGGCATTCTCTTTGGCATTTTCAAGCGAAAGCCAGTCAGGAGAGGTCTCTAGCTGAACGACCTCACTGCTCAGGCACTCCTGGAAGGCCATCGGGATAAACGCCAGCCAGCGCGCCGGCCTGCTGGAGTGGCGGTTAAAGTGCTGATGAGCCACCCCGCCCGGTTTAATCGGCAAGAGCAAGAGGTCACCGGCCGTCCAATCGAACCGTTCCCCATCCACAATGGTATATCCTTCCCCCTCAAGAACGTAGATTGCCAGCCCGCCTTGATGGCGATGCATCCCTGAATGGCGATGGATGATCTGCTCAAAAACCGCCATTGTTTGTAAAGCGGTATCGGCCTTATAGGGAGGAAGCAGATAGTACCGCACCCTGCCCTGGCGATTTTGGTACCAGGGGGTTTCTCTGCCTTTGATGACGACCAGTCCACTCTCGGCGCAAAGACGGCGCTGGCGAAAATCCAGGATGAGTTTTTCGTACCATGGGTCTACGGGAACTTCCGCCTCAGCCCTAGATCCTGGGGGACGCTCGCCAGCCCTCTTCGTCACATTTCTCTCCTCATGTCTTGGAACGGGTTCAAAGAGAATGGAAATGAATGGGCCTACTTCCGGGTGGAGTAGTAGGCGGAGAATAGCGGCCGGCCCTCCAGCTGCTCGATATGCCGGGCAAAGGTGAAGGTCGTCTCCGGCACTGAGGGCAATTCCTTCGTCCTCTTGTATTCGGGCTCTGTATCCACTTTGGCCACCACCATAGCCAACTCGCTGCCCTTCAGGAGCCGCTCCACCGCCTCTCCGAACTCCTCTAGATTCCGCGCCGTGCAGGTGTTCGCGATCCCACACGCCCGGCCTACCGCTGCAAGGTCCACTTTGCCCGCAGTAGCCGTAGGCAGCTTGCCGGCGGATTCATAGCTCTCATTATCGAATACGACGATCCCCAGGTTTCCGGGGGCCTTGTTGGCTATATCCCCCAGGACCGCGAGATTGAGGAGGAGGTTGCCGTCACCATCCAGCGAGACAACCTTACGGTGAGGGAGCGCAAGGGCCAATCCAAGCGCTATGGCAGAGCAGGCCCCAAGTTGCGCCGAGTGCGGGGTAATCTGGGGGCGGCGGTATTCGGCTAGCTGGTAGGCGGTATTTCCAGTTCCGGTAATCACCAAAATGTCATCCGTGAGCTTTGGTCCCAGGATGGACATGCACTCATACCTTTTCACCCTTCCGCCTCCTGCCGCACTACTAACCTAAGACTTCGCCGGTGAGAAGCACAGCCGTGGTCTTTAACCAACTCCTGCCCGAGGCCACGGCCGCCTTTATAGCCGGCTTCACATCCTCTATCTTACCCGCTATTTTGTACGGTATCCGGAGCTCGCGTAAGACCGGTTCTATGGTCAAGGTATAAACCCAGAACTGGGGCTGGGCATCCCCCACGTCCCCTCTGTAGGGTATCACCAGCAGGATGGGAACACCCCAGAGCAGGCAGACAGTGGTTAGGTGGAGGGCCGACGCCATTAAGCCGCAGGTGGGGATCAGCGCGACGGGAACTTTGCCGCCGAACCAGGCGCCCACGCAGGCCGAGACCCCGATACTCTCGTTACTCACCGGCACCACCTCAAAGCTTGGCTCTCTTCGCACAGCATCGAAGACCGGGCTGGATAGGCTATCGGGCAGATAGGCTACAAAGTCAACTCCAGCCTCCTTCAGCCCCTCGATAATAGCCGTGACGGCCTCCTTCTTCATAGAGATGGTCCTTCCTTCTCTGTTGCCCCACTGCTCCTATTCTGTCCACGGCGTCTCCATTATATGGTATAGCCCCGCGTGCAACTACCTAACCAGGTGTAGCGGAGACCAGGGGTGTCACATAGTCCCCTTTTAGATGAGTTTTCAGTTGACTGTCAAGCGGGCAGAGGATAGAAGATATGGAATTAAAAAAGGATCCAACTATGAGAGATGCAGCAGCAAGAACCTGTTTCGTACGCCTCGCCGCCACTTTAATTCTTTGTTTGGTCGCAGCCACTCCTCGGGCACAAGAGGAAGATCGGGCTGCGGCTGCTAAGAAGGAAGGCAGACTGCAAATTTACTCGGTCATGCCGGCGACCTATAATCAGAGAATGGCGGAGACCTTTTCGCGAAAGTACCCCTTCGCCCAGATCACCTACTACCGTTCCCGTGGCGAGGCCCTCCTGAATCGCGTGCTCAGCGAGGCGCGGGCCGGGAAGGACAATTTCGATGTGCTTTTCATCGACACCTTTGAGACACTGGAGATCAAGCGCCACGGGCTGCTGTTAAATTACTTCTCCCCGGAAGCCCGGGGCTACCGAGCGGTCGATCGCGACGCAGAAGGGTTTTGGACCGACTTTACCAATATCTATATCGTAATCGCATTCAACAGCCGGCTCGTGCCAAATGGGAAGGGTCCCGGAGATTGGGGCAATCTGCTCGATCCATACTGGAAGGGGAAAATTGGCCTGGACGATAGGGAGTTCGAATGGTACGGCTCGCTAATCCACTACTGGGGAAGAGAGCAGGCAATAGGGTTCATGAAAGCCCTTAAGGCTCAGGTTCCTCAGATGCGCAGCGGCCACACGATCCTCGCCCAGCTTAACGCTGCGGGAGAGATACCCGTTTCCATCAACTATGCGGGTTCGGTCGATGCCTTGGCCAAGAGAGGGGCGCCCCTGGGCTGGATCAAGACGACCAGACCGATTGTGTACAAAAGTACCCTTGTCAGCATCGCCAAGAATACCGCTAGCCCTAATTTGGCGAAGCTCTTCGTTGACTTCTGTCTTTCTGCCGAGGGGCAGGTTGAGGTCGTGAGGACGGGAAGCGCGCCGGCTCGCCCCGGGATCGCTCCTGAGGCAAAAGATTTAGACCTCCGCCCTGTTCCCCTTGAAGTTACGCAAGGTCTAAGCCGTTACGTGGAGGAATTCCGTCAGCTCTTTCAGCGTTAGGGCCCGGTGCAATCTGAAGTTGCAGCCTCAGCGGGGAATTCCCTGCAACTCGCCTAACTCCATCCGCTCCTTGGCGACAGGGTCAGCAAAGTACTGAACGTAATTGAGCACCAGCGCTCTCTCTTGAGAGCTGAGGATATCCCTGAAGGGCGGCATTGCAGTATTGGGCTTACCGTCGGTGACGACGGAATAGAGATAGCTCTCCGTTTGCTTACTGAGCCAGAGGGCGTCAGTGAAATCCCTGGGCTCAGGAGAGAGGATATGGCCTACGCGGCCCCCTCCGTTGCCCAATTCACCATGGCAGCCGATGCAGTAGGTTTGATATAGGCTTTGGGCCGCAAGGTACGTCTTAGGGTTCCTGGAAATCTGAGGAACTTTCTCGCCCGCGACCGCCGGCCTGGCGGGCGCATCTTTGTTGAGTCGATTAAGAAACGCGATCAGGGCGTCGATCTCATCGTCAGACAGGTAGCCAAAGAAAGGCATCGGACTCCACGGCAGAACTGCCCGGGAATCGACAAAGTAGGCCCGGTACCAGTCCCGTGAGCGAGCAGCGGTTTTCCGCAGGTTGGGGGCAAAGCCTCGGGGAACCTCCACATTCGCCAACGCAATGGTCAGGACATGGCAAGAGGTGCACGGCTCTCGCATAAAGACCGTTCGGCCTTTTTCCTCAAGAGCGCTCAGACGCTCCCCGCGCAAAAGCTCAGGCTTCTCGATGCAGCCACCCACAAGGCCGAACCCCAATAAAAAGAAAAGCGGGAAAGCGCGCTTCATGCTTGTCAATTTTCCTGCCACAAGGAGCGCCCTATCACTGGAGCGTGCTCAGATACGCGGCCAGCGTTTTTATTTGCTCATCGTTCAGATAGAGCTGGGGCATCTTCCCTCCGGGCAAAACCTCTTCGGGATCCCTTAACAGGCGCTCCAACTCCTCGGTCTTTCGCTTTCGACCGATGTAGGTCAAGGCCGGCCCCACTTCTCCTCCCCTATTACCAATGGAATGACACATAGTGCAACCGGCCCCGTGGAAAAGAAGCCCTCCGTCGTACCGAAACTTTTCCGCGGCGGCGTTTTCCGGGAGGTTTTCTTTCTCTTTCTTTGCTTCCTCCTTCGGCTCTTCACCTTGATAGGATTTTGTCCTTTGCTCCGCCGCGGGCGGGGTGTTTCTGAATCGGTCGCGGCTGTCCAAGAGCGTCATCAAATAAATAGTGATGTCCTTGACCTCGGCTCGCGAAAGCAAAAAGACCGGCATGGTGGAACCCACAACTATTGCCTGAGGCCTTGCAAGGTGAGCATAAAGCCACAGCCAGCTGCGGTTGCTTCCAACCGCGCTTAGGTCCGGTCCTTCCTCGCCCCCTACCCCGCGGATTTGGTGACACCCAAGGCAAAGATAGCGGTTGACGAGCTGCCTGCCCCGGACCACCGCCGCGACGGCCTTCGGGGACAAGTTCGCCTCACCATGGCAGCTGTAACAAGCAGCTTGCATGTACTCTCCCCTCAACAAAGGCTTCGCGCGGATATTTCCCTGGCCATGACCCTCCAGAGTCGTCACGGCCCTGCCCTCACCGCCGTGGCACACGACACAACCAAACCGCTGGGCGGGATGACTGACCAAAAGGGAAGAATGCGCCCTGAACGGCTCGGGCGCATCCCGAAACATCGGATTATCCACCGCCAAATGGCAAGTAATGCACCGTTCTACGCTTCTGTGCTCCTTGGGTTGCAATTGTTTTATCTCTACAGGTTGAGCCCGCACCCACTCTTTCTGGGCTTCGCTATTGGCACGGAGGAGCGCCAGTCGGTAGTAACTCTCCTGGTAGCCTTCCCATTCCTGAGTCGAAGCGTCCCACGCCGCCCATCCCAGTATGGCGGTCAAAAGAAGACATGCCAGGATAACCCACCGCTCTATTTTCTCCACCTCATCCATCAGTCAGGTCCAGGCCATGCATTCCACGGCCAATAAAAGTTCCAGTTGGGCCCGCGAAAATACACGCCGATCAAAATTGTCACGACAATCCCTATTAGTAGCAAACTCCACAGAATGATCATGCCCAGGCGCTTGCGGGCAAACCATTCGCCGACTCCGTCCGGCCCGCGGTCGATATAAGGAAGCACCAATAAGAAGAGGGTCAGCACAGTGGGCACCATCACGCCGCCCCAGAAGGCTGAGTAGCTTACGAGCTCCTGTAGTCCCAGAAAATACCAGGGGGCCTTGGACGGATTGCTGGGTTGAAGCGGGTTAGCTTCTTCCTCAAGTGGAGCATTGAAGAGGAGCGAGACCACCAAGAGTCCAACCGTCAGCACGACGAAGACGAGGAGTTCCATATAGACGACCAGTGGAAAGGTAGGGACGACTCCGTCTGCGGACTGGGGCTCCTGCTGTGGGGGACGGGCCAGACCGCCATCTTTTATGACCCGCCAGATGTGGTAGTTGATCAGCAGCGCAGCGACAGTGGGAACGGCAATCACATGCAAGGTATAGAAGCGCAAAAGGGCCTCGCTGCCTACGGTGTCGCCTCCTAGAAGCAGGAATCGGAACTTTGGACCCAGAACAGGAGCATAGCTGGCAATATTTGTTCCCACCGTTACGGCCCAAAAGGAGAGTTGGTCCCACGGTAGGAGATAACCTGTAAAGCTGAGAGCCAGGGTGAGAAGAAGCAGGATCACGCCGAGAACCCAGTTAAACTCTCTAGGGGGTTTGTAAGCGCCGGTGTAAAAAACCCGGCACATGTGGAGGAAGACAAATACAACCATAGCTTCGGCGCCCCAGCGATGGACGTTACGCACCACCCGACCAAAGGTCACGACAGAGTCGAGGTCCTGTATTCGCCCGTAGGCCGCGCTGACTGAAGGCTCGTAGTAGAACATGAGGTAGACGCCGGTAATCCATTCGATGACAAAAAGGTAGAAGCATATGAGGCCGAGTCCAAGGGTGCCGGCGGGTCTGATGCTGCGGCGGTAAACCCGCGTCGGATGAACATGAAGGACCAGGTTGTTGACCACAACGCCCAACTGTTGCCTGAGGGTTGCCGGATAGCTGCCGCGAAAAATAGACCGATAGATGCGATAAAGGGATCCTCGGAACTCCTGGAGAATCGTTTGGACTATTTCTCGCGGCGGCTTCAACGTTGTCTCATTCTCCCAGGCAACCGACAGGCTTGATCTTCCCCTCAGGCAGCGTAAGAAATGTCGCCGGGCTGGGACCGCCCCCATCCCCGCGCAAGCTGGCCCCCTTCCCATCCTCCTCCACCCAAAAAAAAGGACCACGACGGCACATGTGGATGTCGGTAATTTTTCGCCATGGACGAAGCGCAATTTTCTTGAGCTCGCGAGAACTGTTCTTTTCTATCCCAAGGAAAGCCGCATCGCGAAATTGGCCTTCCAACCACTCTTGCTGGCTGACCACCAGTTCCCTTTCGTCTGGGGACCAAGCGAAAGCGCTAAAGGCTGAACCCATCTTCTGAGCCCAAATAGTTTCCTCGCCCGTAGTTGGGTTCATCACGATAAGGACATTGCCGGGGGGCCGCCCCGGGTTTGGGGTATAATCTCGCGGCAAGGCATCGATCTTCGTAGCCAGATAAGCAAAAACATCTCCATCGGGCGAAAGGCGGGGGAGGCCTGCATACGAAGGCTCGGAAAGAACTCTCCGCAATCCGGAGCCATCAGGCTTCATAGCCCAGATGCCTTGACTTACCATACCGCGAAACGGCAAGAGACGCTGAAGATAGATTTCCCGGCTCCTGTTCGACCAGGCAAAGGGAACGGGAATCCCCTCCTCCGGACGACCTTCGGTACCCGACGCCATTAAAATATGGGTTTCCTGTTTCTCCAGGTCACCAATTCCAATGCGCCAGAAATTGCGTCGGCTGTTGCTCCAGCGCAAATTGATCTCCGAATAGAAAAGCTGTGATCCGCTCGACGATAGCGCAAACCCCAGGATTGCGAACTCACTTGCCGGCTTGACGAGCTGGCGGACCTTGCGGCGCAAATTCAGGATCTCCACGTAGTTATTCGCGGGGTGAACGCCTTTACGCACAAGATAGGCAATCGTATCTCCTGCGAAAGAGGCCACCAGCTCTCCTGTCTCCGCGGTCACGAGAGGGGTCTGCGTTCCCGTCGTGACATTGAATGCGACCAGGCTTGTCGATCCCCAGCGGCTCAATGCCAGCACTATTCCTCTATCAGGAAGGGTAATATCAAAAACCCCTTCCTGATTCACAACCTTATCAGGAGCCGAACCGGATCCTTTTTCCCAAGAGGTCTTGGCGGGAGACAGCCCGGTTTCAGAAATAGCCTGATCGGGAGATTTGGAGCCTGGCGAGTTGCATCCAGGAAACAAAGCCAAGAACACTAGAACCAAATGGCCAAGAAGCCTTTTCAGCATGCTTCCTGCGTTTTCTATACGGGATTGAAAAAAGTTCCCCTCGGAACCGAGTGCCTCGTGTCAACAACCAGTTGGCCGTCCAGGCTTTGGAAGATCTTGAAGCGGGGCAAAGGCTTCGGGGCAGGCCCGGCCAGTACCCGGCCACTGGAATCAAACTTGCTTCCATGACAGGGGCATTGGTAGCCCCATTCGACTTTGCCGATAGTGCATCCAAGATGAGTGCACACAGCCGACATGGCGATAATTCCTTCCCGCATCGACACTACGAACAGCCGGTGGTCGGGAAGGAATATCTGGCTCCCCGGTGGAAAGCCCTCCGGCGTTCCAATACTGAACATCGTCGGCGGGCCACTGGTCAAGTTGGGAATGAGTAGCCTCGTGAAGCCTAACCCCATGAGCCCGGCCTGCATTCCTGTACTGCTCCAGGCTAACCAGGTGAGAAACTCCCGCCGCAATAACTTTTTCATGTTCCGCCCAACTACTCGCTTATTCCGGAGAAGGACTAACGCAAAGTCTATGCCATACACCGATGGGTATCGTTTGGCAAGTTTGGTGAAGCTGGCGAGGGATTACAGTTAAGTCGATGTTATGTCTTTCTAAAATTTGAGAAAGGGAAAAAGCGCTTTCCCATTTCCAAGAAAAGACCATTAGTGTATGAACTCCGGGCGCAGTCCGGTGGAATTGGACAAAATACTTTGATATGGTTTTCACTTTAGCTTGTCGCGACCATAATAGCTAGGCAACTTTGATGCTGCTGACGTTAAGGCTCATTCACATCTTCTCCGCCGGAGTTCTGGTAGGTTCTGTCATCTTCAACTACTTCCTTTTGCGGCCCGCGCTCCGCCTGATTCCTCCGGCCCATGCCGTTGTCATCGCCCAAAGGGTCGGAACGCTCTTTACCTACACAGGGTGGAGCGCGTTAGTGCTCCTCTTCTTAAGCGGACTGACGCGTCTCTATCTGACCGGTGACTTGGGGATTCTAATTTCGCGCGAGCTTTTTATCCACGGTCATGGACGCTCGCTTGCCCTGATGGTACTGTCATGGCTCACCGCCGTCGTGAGCTCTTCCATCATGACCTTCACCCTGCGGCCCAGGCTCATGAGCAAGCTGCTCGTTGGTTCGAATCCTACTCTTGCGGATGTGGAGAAGCGGAGAACGACGCAAATGGAGTCCTCCGTCTGGTTGGACCGGCTCCAACTTCTCAATGTGATCACCTCGATATTGGCGATGATCGCCGGGGCTTCCATCATCCACGGCGGACTGTTCTGAACCGCCCATGCGTCCGTTCAAGCAACTCCTCCGGTATGCCCTGGGCTCTCCTCTCTTGAAAAAGAAATTCGGCGGCCTGGCAACGGACATCGCCGGCTTCAAGGACTTCTCGGTGAAAATACCTCTGACGACACTAGAAGAATTGGTAGCGGAGAAAATGAGTAGCGGCGATCCCTATGCGTCAAGACTTTGTGAGAATGGCGCGGCGCTCGTTACACTCCAGCTTGAATACGACACCGAAACACGCCTTTATATAGCCCTGAGCCGGCAAGACCTTAAGAGATACGCTGAAGCCTTAAGACGATGCTGGTCCCTATTGGGTCTCGGAAAAGGAGACGGTGTGGCCATCTTCGACTACGGGACGAGCCCGGTCTCTTATCTTGCCTCCTCAGCTTTTACTCCCTACCTCAGCCAAGGCGCTGCCGATGCCTTGGGATGCTTGCCCATATGTAACGACGGCGTTGCCAACATGAGCCAGAGGGCGGTTGAGATTCTGAAATTCATGCGCCCGCAAGCCCTTTTCATCCGCAGCGACTGTCTTGAGCCGTTCTCGATAGAGTCTGAAAGACAGCTCGGCCGCCTATCAGGTTACACCCGTGCGTTAGTTGTTACCGAGAACGAGGGTTGTCTACCCAAAGCGGAACAAGATGCATACGAGAAAAGGCTGGGGCTGCCTGTATACCGCCTGCTGCGAATTGACGCCGGGATGTTCCTTGCCATGGAGTGTCCGGAATGCCGCCTGTTTCATAGCTGGAAAGACCTTTATTATGTAGAGAGCGTCACCCGGGCTGGCGATGATGTGGATGAGGGCGGACAAAATTACCTGGCGATTACCAATTGGTTCGCCAGGGTGTGCCCTGCGGTCCGCTATCTCAGTCAAGTGAAGGGGTCCGTGTATTCGGCTGGATGCCGCAGAGGGCCGGCAGATATCAGGATTGCCGCATGAGAAAAGAAGTGGAACAAGGCCGGCCGGACGGGAAAGACACCTGGCCCGAAGAGCGGCTGAGGGGGTTTCAGTTCCGCAAGATCAAGCGCGTACTGGGCCATGCTTACCAAGAGCTCCCCTTTTACCGACGACGCTTCGATGCGGCTCATCTTCACCCCGACTCGGTGAAAAGCTTCCATGACCTCGCGCGGGTGCCGACATTTACCAAAAAAGAAGTGCTCGACGAAATGAAGAAAAAGGGAACGTTCAGAACGGGAATGGAGACTTTTAACAGTGCGGATCAGGCTGTCCTGTGCATGACCTCGGGGACGCTGGGAACTTCTTTTCTCTACCTGCCTAAAAGGTGGCGCTCTCTTCGGGGAGACTCGCTCGCTCGGGCCTACTGGTGGGGCGGCCTGCGCGCCGGCATGCATATGCTCATGGCGGCTCCCGCGTGGCACAGCCTCGCGGTTCAGGAAAGCCGGGTTATAGAGCGTCTCGGGGCCACCTGTGTCATACCTTGGGGGACCTTCCTGCCGCGTTTTGCGGAAAATTTTTTGACTACGCTGGTGGATACAAGGCCCGATTTTGTCTCCATGTTTCTCCCTATGCTTTATGCGCTTCTGGCGGAGTGCCGGAGACGTAGGATGGAGGCGCGCCTGGCGTTCGACAGTGTCCAATATCTTCTAATAGTAGGCGCTCCCATGACCCCGCGCTCTCGAGAGCAGCTCAAGGAGGAGCTGGGCGTGCGCGACATCTTTGAAGGGCTGGGCAACCCCGAGGGGCTTACGGCCATGGAGTGTTCCTTCCACCGCGGGCACCATATCTTTGCGGATTGCTGTTATGTGGAGATCGTTGATCCCAAGACCGGCGCGCTGCTCCCGGCAGGAAAAAGAGGCAACGTGGTTATTACCTCCCTGATTCCTTACGGCACTCTCTACCTTCGCTACGACAGCGAAGACCTGGGCGAAATCCTTCCCCATGCCTGCGAGTGCGGCAGGACATGGCCCCTAATGGAAGTCTACGACCGGCGAACGAACACCGTAGAAGTGGCGGGAAAAGAAATCGTTCCCTACGACGTCCGCTTATGCCTGGACGATTTTCCTGAGCTCATCGGTGTTCCCTTTGCCGTCGTTCGTGGAGAGAAAAGCGCGCCTTACCTGAAATTGCTGATTCAAAGACCCGCCACCGGCGACCCTTACGGATTGGGAGCCCGACTAAGGGCGCTGCTCAGGCAGAGATTGCAGATAGATGCCCGGGAAGAGTGGACCGAGGAACTGCCGGAGCGTTGGAAGGGAGTGGCCGTCATCGAAGAGAAAGACTGGGGGACACCTCGTGTCTAAGGGAGCAGTTGGATTAACGGCAGGCTACTGGCCCGAAGATGTCTATCGCTACCTGGCGATTCCAGGAATCTCGCTGGACGAGGCCCTGATTACCCGGCCGGCCAAAAGAAATCCTGACCGACCCGCGCTGATCAGCCATAAGGGAACCGTCACGTACCGCGAACTTGCCGCAGAAATAGAGTCAATAATGAAGGGCCTCCTTTCTTATTCAGAAGGGAAATCAATCCGGCTGGCCCTTGCCGTAGAAGAACCCATCGACCTTGTAAAGCTCATATTCGCCGGACTCAGAGGACGATGCAGCCTTTTCTTTATGGACCCCGGGCTCCCGGAAGAGGAGATGAAGAGCCAGCTTGATCTATTTTGCCCGGACCTGGTCATTACTGACACTGCCCATCTCCGGCAAATGAAGTCGCTGCCGCAGAGCCTCCAGATTATTCCATTTCAGGATCTTCAAGGAAAAGGCGACGGCATTTCCGTGCCCAAGGGACGGCTGGATCTCCAGGCCCCTAGCATTGCCCTCGCCATGGAAAACGGAAGTCTCGTTTATCACAGCCACAAATCACTTCTCGCCGGGGCCGTTTCCTGGAGCACCTTTGTGCCCTTGAAGGCGGAGGATCTGATGCTTTGCCTGCAGCCCCTGCACAAGTGGGAAGGTCTTT
>MGRY01000197.1:12094-13115 GCA_001799045.1 Deltaproteobacteria bacterium RIFCSPLOWO2_02_56_12
GTCTTGATGATCCGGAGATGTCGGCTGAAGCGATACGAAAGCATCGGCCTATTTACACGATTCTTCCCCGCCTGGAGGCGAGAAAACTTTACCAATCGGCAAGCAGACCTTTGGTCCATGCTTTCCGGGAGAGCCTCTCCGGACTGTTCGTCTCAGTGGCCGGGCCATTTACGGCCATTGGCAGGAGACGTTTGAAAAATCTCCTGGACAGGCCAGCGCTGCTCATGTATGGCTCCGAAGAGTGCGGGCCTGTTTTATCCTCGCATCCCACCTGGTACCTCGATGCGGCTGTAGGCATCCCGATCACCAATGTCGATGCATGGCCTTTAAACCCCTCGACGGGAAAACCTCTCGAGGTGCCCTGGGAGGCGATAGAATACGGCGAGATCGGCGTGAAGTCGCCTATGACTGCGGTCGGCTACCAACCGGCCGAAGAGAAAGAGAAGCGCGTACATGATGGCTGGGTGAGAACCAAGATGGTGGCCACCATGGACCCCAACGGCCTCTTTTATGTCCAGTCGAGGGTCCCCGATTGACTTCCGTCACCGCCGCCCGCAACCTTCGCCTGAGAAAGGGACAGCCTCGCTCAAGTCTCACAGGATTAAGTTGACGGAGAGGGGTATCAAGGTGCGCATCGAGCTGTAATGCCTCTATGGGCTGCAATGAATGAAAAAACCTACCACATCCTAGATATTGATCTAAGCCACCAAGACATCCTGGGCCTTAGCGGGCTGGATGCTATAGCGGCCTTCTTTGCACGCCTCGGCTACAACACCGACGCGCGGACAGCGCAGACGGCTGGGAACCTGGGTATCACGGCGGACAGCACCACGCGGCCCATCAAGAAGATCGAACTCATTGCCGATCAGGAAGGTTTGTTGCAGGTCTATCTTTTTGAGCTTCAAAGCGTCACCGTAGGCCACACGCGCGCATTAGCCAGGGCCTTCCGTAATCGAGCGGGAAACTACCTCCTGATTCTGACAAGTGACTATGAACGTCTGGACTTTGTTCTTTTGGAGAA
>MGRY01000198.1:0-1778 GCA_001799045.1 Deltaproteobacteria bacterium RIFCSPLOWO2_02_56_12
GGTTTCGACCGGATACTTTGATCCTCGGAGGGGTCGTCCTGGTAGTCGCTTACCTGGCAATGACCCCTCTTGCCATGCTGATCTATGGTAGCCTGCAGAGCGGCTTCATGGTCGGCCCGGGGGAGTTTACCCTTGCCAACTACATTGAAGCCTATAGCGATCGGGAATTTTACTCTCTTTTTCTCAATTCCTTCATCTATGCCATCGGAGTTTCTATCTTTACTTTTCTCATCGGCACTATCCTCGCCTGGGTATGCGAGCGCACCAATACCCCCGGGCGAAAGCTTTTTGCGGTTCTGGCTGTGGCCGCCTACATTATCCCCGGGGTCTTGTTAACTATCTCTTGGATCCTTCTCCTCAGCCCGCGTATCGGTCTTCTGAACAACCTGTTGACTACCCTCTTTGGTCTGGCCGAATCTCCTCTGACCATCTATTCCTACTGGGGAATGATCTGGACCGCCTCAGTGCACCTCTATCCTTTGAACTTTCTCATCATGTCTGCGGCGTTCCGCTCGATGGACAGCTCGTTGGAGGAAGCCGCCTGGGCGGCCGGGGCAAACAATCTTACCTGCCTTTGGCAAATTACCTTAAAAGTCCTCCGCCCGGCGCTTCTCTCTACTATACTGATCCTCTTTATCCGCGGCATAGAATCCTTCGAGGTCCCTGCCCTGATCGGCATCCCGGCGCGGATCTATGTATTTACCACCAAAATCTACGAGGCTGCGAGCGGTTTCCCGCCAGCCCTTGGGCTCGCCGGGGCGAACGCCTCGATCCTTCTCTTCATCAGTGTCCTAGGGGTTTTCCTGTATCAGAAAATGACCGCACAGAAGGAAAGCTTCACCACGATCACGGGAAAGGGGTTCCGCCCCCGAATCATCGACCTCGGCAGGGGGAAATATCTCGCTTCAGCCGGTTGTATCCTTTTCTTCATGGTTACCCTTTTTCTCCCCGTGCTCGCTTTGCTCGGAACTTCTTTTTCACGCCATATGGTGGCCCTCACGCCTGAAGCATTTAAAAATTTCAGCCTGGAAGAATACCGCTTTGTCTTGAGCTATCCCATCATCACCCGAGCCTTTAGAAACAGCGTCATCCTCGCCGCCGGCTCCGCCACGGTCGTCATGTTTCTCACTTCGATCATTGCCTGGATTACGGTGCGGACTAAAATCCCGGGCCGGTGGATGCTCGACGCTCTCACCTTCATTCCGATCGCTATTCCGGGCGTGATCATGGGAGTGAGCATGATCTTTGTCTACCTCACGCTGCCGATCCCCATATACGGAACACTGTGGATTCTTCTGGTAGCCTACGTCACCCTTTACCTGCCTTACGGCATCCGCGTGGCCTCCGCCACCATGGTGCAGATCCATAAGGAGCTGGAGGAGGCCTCGACCGCCAGCGGGGCATCGTGGGCGCAAACTTTTTTCCGCATCGTCCTTCCGCTCCTCCTGCCCGGCTTTCTCTCCGGGTGGATTTACGTCGCCATCATTTCACTGCGGGAGCTTTCCGCATCAATTTTTCTTGTCGGCCAAGGGACCGAGGTCCTCTCAACCGTCGTCTTCTCCCTCTGGGACGGCGGAAGCATCAGTTCGGTTGCCGCCCTCGGGGTCTTAATGACCTTTTTCTTGATCGTTTTAGCTTTAATAGTACAGAGATGGCAGCGAAGACTCGGCATTCTGAGAGAGTAAACGCGTTCAAGGGTTTAAGGGAGGAACTAACGCATGGCACAAAAAATAATTCAACCAAAAGATTTGTCGGATCCGAGACCAAGATACTCCCAG
>MGRY01000198.1:1814-11945 GCA_001799045.1 Deltaproteobacteria bacterium RIFCSPLOWO2_02_56_12
GCAGGCCAAACCGCTTCTGACAAGGACGGAGGCGTCGTAGGCAAGGGAGACATCGAAGCGCAGACCCATCAGGTCTTCAAAAATCTCAGCGCGGTCCTGAAGGAGGCCGGTGGATCTCTGGAGAATCTGGTCACGACCACGACCTACATCACGGACAGAGAATACCGCGAGGGGTACAACCGTGTGCGAATGCAGTACTACAAGACGAACCCGCCGACCAGCACGCTGGTCATCGTGAAAGGACTCGCGCACCCGGACTACCTCATTGAGATTAACGGCGTCGCCGTGCTCTAGATAGTGAAGGCCAGGAAGCGAAGCCGCCGCCCGGTTGAAGAGCCTGCGCATCCGATAACCGCCGGTTGGAATAAGTACCTACCCATTGCGCGGGCTCGGAGAGCGGGTGGCGGCTGGCGGATTGCAATTATTCTTGGAGGAAACTTCAATGAAAGTCACCGTCCTGGACGATTACCAGCATGCCTTTGAGGGCTCGCCGGCCATCGAGCGCCTGCGGCAGAAAGCCGAGGTGCAAATCTTTACAGACAAATTCGCCTCGGAAGAGGAGCTGATTCACAAGCTAAAGGGATCTCAAGCGATCATCCCGATCCGGGAACGGACCCGTTTCGCCGCCAAGCTGCTAAAAGCACTCCCTGCCCTCGAGATCATCGCCCAGACGGGAAACCACGCCTACCATATAGATATGCAGGCCGCCACGGACGCAGGGATCGTGGTGACCCTCGCTCCGGGCGGCAACAGCACCACCGAGATGACCTTCGGGCTCATGCTCGCGGTCATGCGCCGCATCCCCCAGAGCGACGCAGCTATGAGACGGGGGGAGTGGCCTCTGGTCCTGGGTTATGTTCTCCGGGGAAAAACCCTGGGGATCCTGGGGCTGGGTAAAATCGGCTCCGAAGTAGCCCAGATCGCTCGCGCCTTCGGCATGAAGGTCGCCGCCTGGGGACCCACGCTCACCAAAGAGCGGGCGGAGAAGGCAGGAGTTACTTACATGTTGTTGGAGGAACTCTTGAAAAATGTCGATGTGGTCTCCGTGCACCTCAAACTCTCCGATCAAAGCAAGGGACTGCTCAATGAAAGCCGCCTCCGCCTGATGAAAAGAACCGCCTATTTCATAAACACGGCGCGGGGCGCGATTGTGGATGAAAAGGCTCTTTTCAAAGTCTTAGCTGAAAAAGCTATAGCGGGCGCGGCCCTGGACGTTTTCGTGGAGGAGCCTTTGCCCGCAAGCAGCCCACTGCCGGGTTTGGACAATGTCGTCCTGGCGCCGCACCTTGGATGGCCGACCGATTCCGGCTTTGAAGGCTTCGCGGAAAACGCCGCGCAGAACATCCTTGATTATATGGAGGGCAAACTTACCTGCGCAGTCAATCCGGATGCGTTGGATAAGAGGAACAAGAATTAGACCATGAACGACTTGACGCAGAAGAGATGTGTCCCGTGCGAGGGAGGGGTTCCCCCTCTAGCGAAACCCGAGGTCGAAAAGCTCCTTGCTCAAGTCCCGGGATGGGAGCTTGACGGCAAGTGGATCACGAAAGAGTTCCAATTTAAAAATTTTGTCGAGGCAATGAAGTATGTGAACCGGGCGGCCGCTGTGGCCGAAGAGGAAGGACACCATCCCGACATCCATATCCACTATAACGGGGTCCGCTTCGACATCTGGACCCACGCCATCAACGGCCTTTCGGAAAACGACTTTATCCTGGCCGCCAAGATCGACGCGCTGCAAGGGCGCTGAAATCTCCTCCTTAAAAACGCAGGACAGGCTACACCGCCTGCCGAACGGGCTCTAGTGACAGATGTTTCTTCACCTCATCGAGATGCATCACATCGGCATACTTGTGATGCAGGTCAAAAAGACAAACTTTATGGGAAAGGATACTCCGGTCAAAGCAGCACTCCTCCACCACGACCGCATGGAACCCGTAAGAATAGGCATCAACCACGCTGGCGCGGACGCAGCCGCTCGTGCTCTCCCCGCAAACAATCAGGCTGTCGATCCCCATTCGGGTCAGGTGGACGACCAGCGGCGTGCCGAAAAATCCGCTGGCCCGCTCCTTGTAGATGATGAGATCGCCAGGCTCCGGCTTGAAGGCCTCATGAATTTCATAGGCATCCTTCTTGAGCTCCCGGATGCGGCGATTGGTGGCGTGCACCGTTGCAGGTTTGGCCTCTTTGCGCGTTTCTGTAGTGGTATAGATAACAGGGAACTTTTTCGCCCGCGCCAGCGCAAAGAGTTCTTGGTTAGGCTTGATCGCGTTCCAAGCGTGGATGCCGCACGAGCTGGGAAATTCTTTTACGACCTCCGGGACGGGCCGTGCTCCTCCCTCGAAGACCAGGTTGTACAGGTCGATGGCCAGCAAGGCAGGATTCCGGCCAATGTAGGTTTCTCTCCGGTATTCCTGATAGATCTCCAAAATTTCCGGACTGACGACATCTTTCCAGCAATGGTCTTCGAATGAATCCGGCATGAGCGCTACCTCCGTTCGCTATTTGCGCCATATTTATGCCCCGTCCGCTTGGCTGTCAAGCCTAGTCCTCGCTGCGCTCGGAATCTCAGATTGCAGATTTCAGATCTCAGATTTGAGATTTGAAATTTGCCATTTGCAATCCCGTAGGGCTTCGTTTGACTCCACTGCAACGCCCAGGTATGTTTTTTTGCTCAAGGAGGAAAGAAATGGCATTAGACAAAGAATCGGCCAAGCAGGTCTTGGCACACATCGACAGAGATGAACTGGCACAACTCGGTTGCGACCTGGTAAATATCCCTTCCCCGACAGGACAGGAGAAGGCTGTCGCTGAATATATCTTGCATTGGTTCCGGGAGAGCGGTCTCAAGCCTGTCCGTCAGGAGGTGGAGGTCGACCGGCCCAATGCGGTGGGGGTTCTCAAGGGCGATGGGACCGGATTGAGCCTGGGTTTCAACGGCCATATGGACACGAGTTTTACGGGGACGCAGGAAGATCTCCGCATGGTCGCTGCTGTTGAACCCGACTCCGAGCTGAAAGGATCGATCAAGGATGGAAAGGTGCGCGGTCTCGGTATTTCCAATATGAAAGGCGGTGTCGCCGCTTTCATGATGGCAGGCAAGGCGCTTAAGAAAAGCGGGATCAAGCTCAAAGGGGACGTCATCTTCGCCGCGGTTGTAGGCGAAATCTCCCGCACACCAATCGGACCCTGGCAGACCAAAGAGTACCGGGGCGAAGGAGCCGGGACAAGGCACCTGCTGACTCACGGCATGCACTCCGACTATGCTGTCGTGGCGGACGGATCGGATATGAACATCGTCTGGACTCAGACCGGAGTAGTGCAGATCAAGATCACGACGTTCGGCAAGGCCGAGGCGGCCTGGGGAACCAAGCGTTCCACCCACCCCATGGTTAAGCTCAACGCCATAGTCAAAATGACGAAAATCATAGAGGCGCTGGAGAAATGGGCGGAACGTTTTGAGGAGCAATATATCTATAACTCCCCTACCGGCCCCATATACCCGAAGGTCAATATCGGCGCGATCGAGGGCGGAGCGCCTTACAGGCCCAACTATTTTCCCGGAGTCTGCAGCGTTTATGTGGACGTACGCACCCCGCCGCAGGTGCGGCCTGTAACCGTGCAGCACGAAATAACCAAAAGCCTATCTTCCCTGGGCATCGAATACGAGATGGAGCCCTACAAATCGCTCCTCGGCCACGAGGGCAAAGGGGTGGAGCCTTTGGTTCAGTCGCTGGAGGAGATCCACCAGTTTCTCTTCAGCCAGAAATTAAAGCCGGAGGCGCCGGATCGCGCCAGCATCTGGACCGACACAAACGTCTACAACGAGCTGGGGATCCCCGCCGTTAAAATCGGGCCTCGGGGAAAAAGAATCGGCCCGCGAGCGGAGGAGATCAACATCGACCAGATGGTCAAGGCGGCGCAAATTTACGCTTTAGTGGCTTTGGATATTTGTAACCGTGAGCGACCCAAGTGAAGTAGTGATAGGAATTTGTTTTTTTAAGCGCAGCGCCTGAAAGCTCTAAAGCCACCTCCTCGACCGGGCACCGGGCAGCCTTCGTGAACCCCGAGGACCATCCCTGGGGTATGAACCGGTCCCGGGGTCGCCAATTTGAGCCGGGCAGTATCCAATAAGGCGACGTTATGCCAACCTGAGGCTACCCCTCCTTGACATCTGTAATTATTTGACTACATTGTAGTTAGTTGTAGGGAAAAGCCATGGCCAAGACCTCTCCTGTCAGTGTGCGCTTATCGCCGGAGCTATTGGAAGAGATAGAGCGGGAGGCCCGTCGAACAGCCCGTCCCGCCAGCAGGGTCATACAATCCGTATTAAAAGAGGGAGTCCGTATGAGACGCTGCCCGGGGATCGTTTTCACCGCAGGCCCAACAGGGCGTCGCGCTACAGTCGCGGGCAGCGGGATCGATGTATGGGAAGTCGTAAGGGTCTATAAGTCCTGTAAGAAGGACTTTGCAGCCCTCTCCAAAGCCCTGCCCCAGTTATCCCGGCCTCAGTTGGAGGCGGCCCTTTACTACTACGGTTGTTATCCTGACGAGATCGAGGATCGTTTGAAGAGCGAAGAAGAGTCCTTCAACGAGCTTTCGTCCCGCCCGTTCATGCAAAGATTTAGGGTCTAAATCTGTGCGTCTTCTCCTCGATGAGCACATCAACCCCGAAGTAGCCCGACAGCTACGCAAGAAAAGGTACTATGTCTTATCGGTAGAGGAGGTTAGGATGCGGGAAGCCCCAGATGAAGATCTCCTCATATTCGCCACAAGCCAAAGGCGCTCTCTAGTAACCTATAACGTCCGCGACTTTCAGCTTCTGATGGCCGACTGGCACCGTGCGGGTAAGCACCATTCGGGTATTATCTTTGTAAGCGAGAAAAGCGTCTCACAGAAGAGAGTTGGCCCTCTCGTACGGGCTCTAAAGAAGCTACTCGATACTGCTCCACGTTCGCCGGATTGGCTGGCCGACCACGGCCTTTTCCTCAAATGAATGTGCTTAGGGTGGTCTGCTACGGTTTGACGATCAGCGAGGTTTCCTCGGCGGCCTTTGCTTTAGCTTGACCGAGATAAAAGGCGAGGCTTTTTTGTATCCATCCGGTGAGAAAGGAGATATCCAAGCCGCCGGCATTGCCCTCCTTGAGCTCCAGGGCAACGGTCAACGCGAGCCCGGCCTGCTCCTCACGTCCGGTCTTAAATAGATAGAGGGCGGTATCTTCCATTCTTCTTTGGAAGAGCTGCTGATTCTCGCCATAAAAAATCTCTCTCACCGCATCGCGGACGATGCCGGAAAAGCGCTCTTCTTTTTGGAACTCATTGAGGACAAGACGGCTCTTCTGCGCCTCCTCTACCTGTCGCAAGTAAGGTTGCACCCAATCCTCGTCCAAGATCCAAGGCTGCAACTCCGGCTGGTCCAAAAGTCGGTGGGAGAGATCCCGCCCGGTGCCGGAGCGGAGTCCCCCTGACTCGAGAAGGCCATAAATGGGATGAGAAAATGACCTGGGCTTAGCGGGATTGAAAATCGCCCGCAAGGAAGGAAATTGCTCCGTCCCGCTTCGCCCCGGGGCTTTGGCCTTTTCATATCCCTCGTAGAGAATCCGGTCCGCATACTCCCAGGGGATCGGGATCATGGTCACGCCATGATTTTTCTTGATCTCCTGCGCCATCAGCCGCAACTCTTTGCGACGGATCACCGTCCCCCCGACCTGCGCAAGCCCCTCACGATCGCTGACCATCCCCTGAAGTAGTTGGATCCCGCTTCCAGCCTGAGGTTTGGCGAGCCAGACCAATCTGCCGCCGGTCCCGTCCACGGAAGAGAGATAGCCCTCAATCTCAGGACTCAACTGAAGAATCGGCTTTGGGACAGATACCTCGAAGCCCTCTGCGCGGGGAGCGCTCATCCCCTTCTGGGCCAACTTGAAAAGGGAGCGGCGTACTTCCTTCTTGAGATCCTTATCAGTCGCAGTTTTTTCCAGCGCAGTCAGAGCCTGCAGAGCGGCAGGATCGGCGATCCGGCCCAGGAGAAAGATAACGGCTAGGTCGGTCTCTCGCCCTTTCCCAAGGCGGGCAGTTAATAACCCCACCACGGTCGGAGAGAGATCTTCCGTAGCTATGCCCCACTGATGGACCTGCTCTATTCCTCGGCGGATCGCCTCCTGATTTGAACCCTTCCTAGACAGAGCTTACCTCTTGCCTTTTCATAGCATCCCTATTTTAGCTTAAAGAGATCGGCTTTCCTGGCGCGCCTGCCTGCGATCGTGAAGTTCGGCCACTCCTCGACATGGGCATTTCGGTAATTTTCCCGGTACCACTTGGCGATGTCACCGGAGCGGGCGAACCAGACCTTGGAATGGCCTTTTGCATAGCGAATGAATTCCCGCAGCATCGGCGCCCGATAAGGCCGGCCGCCGATAAAGGGGTGATTACCCCAAATCAAAAATTTCGGATCCTTTGCCCCTTCCTCATAGAGACAATCGAAGCAGTCTTTCCACTGCTGAAGGAGCTCGCGCGGCGTCCTCCCGGCACGCTGAAAAGTTGAGTAGTCGTTAAGATCCTGAAAGTAAGAAAGCACCGTCAGTTCGGTGCCCTTGATTTTAAGGGTGTAGGGTGTTTCCTCGTGCTGCGGATCCATCCAATAGGTATAGCCCAGCTCGGTGATAATCTCCGGCGTATCCGCGCTCGGAGATACTCCGGTTGAAAGGTAGCCCTTCGGGGGCTTCCCAACGGTTTCCTGGACGATCTTGACCGTCTTTTGCAGGTCCTTTTTTTCCTTGTCCCGCTTCTTCATATAACTGTAATCATGAATCCAGGTTTCCGTACCGATCTCGTGCCCTTGCGCCACGATCTCCTTGAAGACGTCCGGATAATTCTCCACAGTAATCCCGGTGGGGAAAAAGGTCGTCTGGATGCCTTCCTTTTGGAAGATTTCCAGCATACGAAAAACCCCCACGCGCTCGCCGAATTCTCGATCGGTGATGGTGGCAAGATTTTTCTTGGTAACGGCGTTCGTAGGTTGAGGCCGGCGGTTCTCTTGCTGCAGGGAACCCGGCGCGCCCAACTCCTCCGGCCAGGTCTCAAAGGCTACACAGGGTGTAATGGCGATTCGAGCGCCGTCCGGCCATTTGATCGGTGATCTTTTTCTCTTCATAACTTTCTCCCTTCATTTAAAGTGAATTTACTCTTGCCACAATTCAACGGACTTTCCAAGCCCCGCCATTGAGTTATGGTGAAGCAGATCCTTTACGAATGCAGCATCGATGTCTGAGCCCGCTGCGTTTTTTGGCGGGAGAGTTTCGATGCTGCCCGAGACAAGCAGTTAAGACTTCCCGACGAGGAGGCACTGGAGCAAAGGGACTGGGGGTCCCTTGACTACCGAATAGATGCCGGATAAAAAGAAAGTTTAATCAGTAATCAGGAGGTCACACTATGGAAGCTGGAAAAACGGTTGAGTACCGGGTGGACAAAGGCGTCGCGCTACTGGAACTCAACCGCCCGCCAGTGAACAGCTACACCCACGAACTCCTCCGGGAGCTGGATGAAGCGCTGCTGCGCGCCCGCTTTGATGAGGAGGTCCATGTCCTTGTCCTGACAGGAAAGGTAGACAAGTTTTTCTCCGCCGGCGCCGACATCAACATGCTCGCGAATAAGTCCCTTGCCTACAAAAACAACTTTGCCCTTCACGGCCACGAAGTCTTAATGCGAATGGAGAACACACCTAAGCTCATTATTGCGGCAATCAACGGCCACGCGGTCGGGGGCGGACTGGAAATCGCCATGGCCGCCGACATCCGCATCGCGAGGAAGGAGGGTGGCAGGGTCGGATTGGCGGAGATCAACCTTGGGGTGATGCCCGGAATGGGAGGGACACAGAGGCTGCCCCGTTTAGTCGGAAAGGCAAGGGCGATGGAATTATGCGCCACAGGAAAAACCATAGCCTTTGAAGAGGCTCTGGAAATGGGGCTCATTCACGACATCTACGAGCGCGAGAATTTCATGGAAAGAGTCATGGACTATGCGCGCCAATTCATACCGCCCAACAAATCCAGTTTAGCGGTCGGCAAGGTCAAACGGGCGATTCAGACCGGGATGGAAATCTCTCTGCCCGAGGGTCTGGCTTTCGAGAGAGAGCTCCTGGCTCAGGCCTTTGGCAGTGAAGACGGGAACGAAGGCGTAAAGGCATATTTAGAAAAGAGAACTGCCCAATTTAAAGGTAAATAAATTATAAGATCTTTAACGAGTCACGAATAACGAACACGGAGGTTCATAATGGCAAAGATGTTAATTGGAGGTGAGCTTGTCGATTCGGTGAGCGGGCAGACCTACGAGGTCCGCAACCCCGCAACCGGCGAGGTGGTAGACAAGGTCCCGAAAGGAACCGCCAAGGATGTGGAGCAGGCCATCGGCGTCGCGGAGAGCGCCTTTAAAGAGTGGTCGGATGTAAGCCCTGAAGACAGGGGCAAGATGCTCCTCAATGCCGGTGAGCTGATCAAGCAAAAAAGCAACGAGATCGCCCAGCTTTTGACCCAGGAGCAGGGAAAAACGTTTTTTGAGGCAGGCCTTGAGATCCACCACCTGGTCCACGGTTTGGAATTTTACGCCGGCCTCGCCTCTAAAGTCAGAGGCGCGCACGTGCCTCTCCCGCAGAAGGGAGCTTACGGCATGGTCATTCGCCAGCCCATTGGGGTATGCGGAGGGATTGTCCCGTGGAACTTCCCGCTTACTCTGATGGGAACGAAGCTCGGACCGGCCCTCGCTGCCGGAAACACGATCATCATCAAACCTGCTACCACTACTCCCCTGGCGACGCTGCTCTGCATCGAACAGATCCAGAAGGCCACCTACGGCGAAGGGAAACAGCAAAAGACGTTGCCCAAAGGCGCCGTCAACGTCGTCACCGGCCCCGGCGGAATAGTGGGAGAAGAGTTGCTGAAAAACCCGCGCGTTCGCCGCATTGCCTTCACCGGTTCCACCGAAATAGGCAGGCACGTGATGGAGGTCGCGGGAAGAGAGATCAAGAGGATCACCTTGGAGCTGGGCGGCAGCGATCCGATGATCGTCATGGAGGACGCCAATTTGGATCTGGCGGTGAAAATGGCGGATATCGGCCGCTTTTTTAACTGCGGCCAGATGTGCCTCGGCGTCAAGCGCCTTTTCCTCCAGGAATCGATCGCCGAGGGATTTGTCGGAAAGCTGGCTGAGATCCTCAAGCAGAAGACCGTTGGAAACGGGATGAAAAAAGAGAGCCGCATGGGGCCTATCCACCTGGAGTCGCAACGCAAAGAGATTGAAGAGCAGGTAGAGGACGCCAAGGCGCGCGGCGCCAAGGTCGTCTTTGGCGGGGAAAAAGCCAAAGGGGGCGAACTTGATAAAGGTTTCTTCTACCTCCCGACTCTTCTGACCAATGTCCCGGACGACTCTAAGGTCAGCCGTGAAGAAACCTTCGGCCCTGTCCTGCCTGTCTTTACCTTCAAAACTCTCGATGAGGCGATTGAGAAGGCCAACAGCTCCGTCTACGGCCTGGGCTCGTCGATCTGGACGCGCAACCTCATCCATGCCAACACAGCAATCGATAAGCTCCAGGCAGGAAATGTCTGGGTGAATTCGCTTCACTACGGCTACGATGAGCTTCCCTTCGGCGGCGTGAAGGCGAGCGGCGTCGGCCGCGAGCACGGCCCGGAGGCGTTGGATTATTATTTGGAGCCAAAGGGGGTAGTGATCGTCAACGTTTAAGAATGCTTTTGCATCGTCTCAAAAAGCCCGATCGGTCACTCTGGTCGGGCTTTTTGTTGTGAAGCCAGAGAAAGGGCGGCTGAGGCCTGGCCGTGCGTTCCTGATCATAATAAACAACATGAAGGTGGTGGCAATAAATAACCGCGCCGTAAACGTTTTTGTAGTCATGCTCTGTCAGAGCTTCCAGACGGTGTCCGTCGCCGGCATCGCTCTCTTCCTGCCTTCGATACGGAGTGACCTGGATCTCTCCTTTACTCAAGCAGGGACTCTTTCCGCAGCGACAATTTTTTCGTACGCCCTGATGCAGATCCCGGCGGGGTATCTGGCCGATCGCTACGGCCTCAAGAGAATATTTTTCATCGGCGTCCTCGGCACAACCTTCCTCTGTTTAACCTTCGG
>MGRY01000199.1 GCA_001799045.1 Deltaproteobacteria bacterium RIFCSPLOWO2_02_56_12
CTTTTTGCTGCACGACCTGCCGCCCACCCGCGACATACCGCTTTCCACCAGGACCCGCCTCCCCTTCTCCTTGAGCCACGGCACAAGCCAGCTCACCATCTCAGCCGCCTTGGGCTCTTCGTACTTAGCCACCAGACCTACGACGCGAATCATCTGCACATTTTCTCCCACGCGAGAGATTACCATAACGTCGAAAAATGTCTATCACGAACAAGCAACGGAGTGAGGGGGCCTGCCGATTTAGTTATTCGTTACTCGTTTACTCGTTAATCGTGCACTTTAATACGAATAACTAATATACCAATAACCAGTAACGAAACCGGCGCGAGAGGCAGGTCTCCGAACGATGGCAGATGGGCTTTTTTCAACGGCCTATTAAACCACCAGTCTTCTCAGGCGGTAGCTCGCGTAGTCTACTACCATGACCAACACAATCAGGACAAGCACGATCGCGGCTGCCTCCCGATACTGAAAAGTCCTAAAGCTGGTATTCATCAAGTAGCCGATGCCGCCTGCGCCGATCAATCCCAGGACGGAGGCGGCCCGGATATTGGTCTCCAGCCGGTAAAGAGTGAAAGAGATCAGATCGGGCAATACCTGCGGCAGCACGGCGAAGGCAAGGATCTGAGTGTAACTGGCGCCGGTGGCGCGCAGCGCCTCTACTACCCCTTCGTCGATGTTCTCTACCGATTCCGAGAGGAGTTTTCCGAGCACTGTAGCTGTATGGATGAAAAGGGCCAGCGTCCCGGCAAAGGCGCCGAGGCCGACCGCGGCAACAAAGAGAAGCCCGAGGGCAAGGTCGGGGATCGTGCGCAGAAAATTCAGAACAATGCGGACGGCGTGATAAACGGCGGGGTGGGGAGCGGTGTTGCGCGCGGCCAAAAACCCAAGAGGAAAGGCAACGAGAAGAGCCGAAAAAGTTCCGGCCAACGCCATCTGGACCGTCTCGATCGTCGCCCCAAAAATCGTCTGCGGAAAGGTATTGTCCCACCACCTCTGTTTGATCCTCGCCTGTTCGTCAGAGACAGGCAGGGGCAACAGCAACGCCGTGAAGGAGATGTTCTCAGGGAAAAAATAGCTCTTGGCATCGGTCACCTTGGAAAAATCCGGCGGCAGCATGCGCCCCAGGGTAACAAAGATCTGGGGTATCCCCTGAACCAGCTCTCCGGGCCTGATCTTGGCTCCCTGAAAGGACCACCAGAGAACGAGGAAAAAAACCGCCAGCAAAAGAAAAAAACTTACGCTTTTTCTTGGCGCCGGAGGTGCCTTGCGGAAAATATCCCGATCCATCTTATCCACATTTGCGTCGGACTGCTTTGCCAAGGTTTTTCCCTCCCCCACTAAATTATTTGAACGTACCTGCTTCTATCACCTGGACAGCCATCTTTGCCAGCCTCTTTCTTAGGCCTGATCTCAGGTTGAGATGACAGCTCATTATCTGGTACTCTTTGGCCCCGTGTGAAGATGTTGAAAAGATAGTGCGGATTCGGGACGTAAAGTGATGATGACTGCAAAAGATTGAAACCATACAAGCAATGGGGAAAAAACACCTTCCTATCTTTTTAGGGATGATCGTCAGTTTAGCGGCCCTAGGCTCTTTTTTCTCCTGGGTCTCTCCAGGGTGGATGGAAAGAATGAACCGGGGGACCACTGTTTTTGAGGGACTCTTCTTCCTGTCTATTTTTTTCTGGAGTCTCGCAATCCTGCCTCACTGGAAGTCGGCCAAAACGTTGTGCCTCGGCTCTCTCCTCTTGGCAGTCGGGAGCTTCGCCGATGTGTATGACAATTTTTTCATCGAGCCACGCTGGGAAGACGTGTTCATTGAAAATCTTTCGCTGACATTGGGTGCCGGGCTGTTCGGATTGGGCATCTGGTTCTGGGTCAAAGAGAAAGAACGGCTTTTGGAACAGCTCCAGAAAGAACGGGATTTCGAGGCATCGCTGATCCCCAAACTCTCTCATGATCTCAGAGCCCCCCTGACAAACCTGGTTGGGATTACCTCTATACTTCAGGAAGATCCAAAATTTTCAGAAGACTCTGCTCGGCGGGACTATCTTGAGGCCATGTGGCGGGGAGCCAAGGAGATGAATCTGCTGATTGACAATATTCTGGAGAGCTACCGCCTGAAATCAGGAAAAGTGAAATTGAAGCCAAGCGCTATGGCCCTGATCCCGCTCTTGGATGAAATCTCCAAGGATTTCTATTACCAAACCAAGAAGAAGGAAATTACCATACTTAAGGACTGCCCGGACGGAGAACTGACGCTGGAGGCTGATCAAGTCAAAGTCATGAGGATCGTACAGAACCTCCTGGCTAACGCTATCCGCTTCTCTCCCAAGGGGGGAACGATCACTCTAAAGGCAAGGGCCGAAAACGGCGGGGTTACGATACGGGTCGTGGATCAGGGTCCAGGAGTTGAGCCGGATCAAATTGCCGCGATTTTGCAAGAAGCTCCTTCGCCAGGGAAAAAGAAAGCCGAGGAGAACAAGGGTTACGGCATCGGACTAAAGGTGGTTAGAGAGTTCGTCCAGCTTCACGGCGGCCGTTTTTGGATCGAGCCCAACTTTCCTAAAGGCGCCCAGTTTTGCTTTACTTTACTCCAGCGCCCGCTGGACCCCAATCCAAAATCTAAAACCTGTACTGCCTTCGATAAACTCAGGCCCCGAGCCTGTCGAGGGGAGCGAAGTTGAAGTATCCAAAATCCAAGATTGTAAAGCAATGTCGAACAAAATCCTTATCGTGGATGACGACCCGTTTAACCTGGACCTTCTGGAGCAAGAGTTAACCGACAAAGGTTACGTCATCAAAAGAGCCAATAGCGGCAAGGTGGCGGACCTATGAGTAAAAAAATCTTTCTCTTCTTGATAGCCACTCTAGTTCTGGCTTCTGTCCATCTAGCCCAGGCGCAGCAGCCGGCGAAAGTCCGCCGGATAGGGCATCTGGCGGTAAATTCCCCTTCCGCCGACAGGCACCTGGACGAGGCATTCAAGCAACGCTTACGTGAGCTTGGCTGGGTCGAAGGCCAGAACATAACTATTGAGTACAGATCTGCAGAAGGAAAGCCCGATCGACTTCCCGACCTCGCCGTCGAACTGGTCCGTTTAAAGGTCGACGTAATCGTTTCCACAGGAGGTACCCCGGGCGCCCAGGCTGCCAAGAAGGCGACCGGCACGATCCCTATTGTATTCACCTCGAGCGGCGATCCCGTGGCCACCGGTCTCGTCGTCAGTCTCGCTCGGCCAGGTGGAAACGTTACGGGACTGAGCCGCGTCGGTCCGGATCTAAGCGTGAAAAAGATGGAGCTACTTAAGGAGATCATGCCCAAGATCTCCCGCGTGGCTTTTATGTGGAACCCGGCCAATCCAGCCAACACGCTCTCGCTGAAAGAGACGGAGGTTGCGGCGCGCGCCTTGCGCTGGCAGCTTCAATCCGTGGAGGTGCGAGGTTCCCAAGATCTCGAACCCGCATTCTCGGCAATGACCAAAGCGCGCGCGGCCGCTCTCATCGTACAGTCCGACCAGATGTTTCGGGGCGAACTCGCTCGACTCGCCGGCCTCGCGGTAAAGAACGGGCTAGCGACAATGTTGCCCCAGAGCGAGTATGTGGAGGCTGGGGGTCTGATGTCGTATGGAGAGAACCTAACGGATCGTTACCGTCGGGCCGCCGTCTTCGTGGACAAGATCCTCAAAGGAGCCAAGCCGGCTGACTTGCCTGTGGAACAGCCGACGAAGTTCGAGCTGATCATCAATTTGAAAACCGCGAAGCAGATCGGCCTGACGATTCCGCCCAACGTGCTGGCGCGGGCGGACAAGGTGATTAAATAGTTGCAATGAGGACAAGATGATCTCCAAGTCAATCCAAAATCTTAAATCCAAAATCCAAAATTTTAGCGGTCTCCCCTTTATCCAGATTTTTCGCGGGCACAGGCGCGGCCGGCTGGTGCGCCATTACTTTCTTATCTCGGTGATCCTGATCGGCAGCGGGCTGATCACCAGCGGTGTCGTGGAGATCTATTTCCGTTACCAGGAGAGTCGAGAAAACCTCGCCTTGCTACAGCAGGAAGTCGCCTCCAGCGCCGCATTCAAGATCGACCGGTTCATTCAAGAGATCCATAGCACGATCAAGGGAGCTACCAGGAGCCGGGAGATCGCTCCAAGGGGCATCACGCCCGAATACAGGTTTGAACTGGAAAAACTCCTGCTCATAGCGCCCGCGATCACCGAGGCGGTAGCGCTCGATGCGGAAGGGGCCATACAAGTCCAGGCCTCGCGTCTGCGGACTGTCCTTCCCGAAGGCAAGCCCGACCTTGCCACTTCAGCGGGCTTCCAGCAGGCCAAACAAGGCAAATCCTATTTCGGTCCGGTCTATTTCGTCCGGGGCTCTGAACCTTACATGACCATCGCCGTCCCTATCGAGCGTTTTGCGGGCGATGTTATCGGCATCCTGCAAGCCGAGGTAAACTTAAAATATATCGGGGATGTTGTCTCCGGTATTAAGGTCGGAAAGGCAGGTTTCGCCTACGTCGTCACCCGCTCCGGCGACCTTGTAGCCCACCCGGATATCAGTTTGGTCCTGCAACGGCGCAGCATGGCCCAACTCGATCAGGTGAAGGCAGCTTTCCAATCCGCCTCCTCCCTTCCCAAGCCGGCAGCGGTGGTGGCGCGTAACCTACAGGGGACAAATGTTTTCAGCTCGAACGCCGTCATCCCCGTTCTCGACTGGGCGGTATTTATCGAGCGGCCGGTGAAAGAGGCATATGAGCCGCTCTATGCCTCCATCGTGCGCACTTCCAGCCTTCTTCTAGTCGGCCTCGGCATGGCCCTCTTGGCGAGCCTCTTCGTGGCACGGCGCGTGGTTCGTCCGCTCCAAACGCTACGTGAGGGAGTAGAGCGCATTGGCAGCGGCGACCTGGGCTATCGTCTTGAAGTCAAGACCGGCGACGAGATCGAGGCTCTCGCCGATGAGTTCAACAAGATGACCGCCCAGCTCCAGGAGTCTTACGCCAACCTGGAGCACAAAGTCGAGGAGCGCACCCGCGACCTCACCGAGTCTTTGGAGCAGCAGACGGCAACGAGCGAGATTCTCCGCGTGATTGCTGGCTCCCCCTCTGACATCCAGCCGGTACTGGATGCGGTGGCAGAAAGTGCTGCGCGGCTGTGTGAAGCCGACGACGCTGTAATCTTTCGCGTGGTGGGTGACAACCATCAGAGGGTAGCCAAATACGGGTCTATACCAGCCCCGACATTCCCGGTCCCGATCACCCGTGGCTTCCCTGGCGGCCGGGCTATCGTTGACCGGCAGACAGTCCACATTTACGACCTTGAGTTACAGGTCGATACGGAATTCCCGGATGTGAAAGAGATTCAGAAAGAGATTGGCCAACGGACCGTACTCGCCACGCCTCTGCTTCGCGAGGGTGTCCCCATCGGGGTTATTGTAATTCGCCGCACCGAGGTCCGTCCCTTCACCGACAAGCAGATTGCCCTTCTCAAGACCTTCGCCGACCAGGCCGTAATCGCCATCGAGAACGTCCGCCTGTTCCAGGAAATCCAGGAAAAGAATCAGCAGCTTGAGATCGCCAATCGCCACAAGTCACAGTTTCTTGCTAACGTCAGCCACGAGCTACGCACACCGCTCAACGCCATCATCGGCTTCACCCGGATCGTGCTGCGAAAAGTAGAGGGGCAGATCCCCGA
>MGRY01000200.1 GCA_001799045.1 Deltaproteobacteria bacterium RIFCSPLOWO2_02_56_12
GGGGTATTAAAAAAAAGTTCTCGCACCTCGACCGTTGTACCTGCGGGACAGCCTGCCGCCACGGGCTCCTTTTTTTTCCCTCCCTCAACCCGCAGTCGTGACCCGACTTCCTCCTGTCGCGTACGGGAGACGATCTCTAACTTGGATACGGAGGCAATGCTGGGAAGCGCCTCACCGCGAAATCCCAGCGTAGCAATGCGGAACAGGTCGGCCTCGTCTCTCAGCTTACTGGTTGAATGCCTATCGAGCGCAAGCGGCAAATCCTCGGAAGCGATCCCCTCGCCATCATCGCTCACTCGGATTAGTGAGGTTCCACTCCCCTCCACCCATACGGAAATCTCTCGCGCCCCTGCATCCAGGGCATTTTCCACCAGCTCCTTCACTACCGAGGCGGGCCGCTCCACGACCTCGCCGGCCGCAATGCGACTCACCCAGTTCTCGGGAAGAACAATGATCTTCACAAAACAAACCCCAAGGAGTGCTCGAACATGTTGTTAAAATCGAACTGAATCGTCTCGGAGTTCATGGTATTTCCAAATCGCTGTTCCCGGAAGCATATCTTACAGCTGAAGAGCCGGTCAAGATGAATGACACTATTGACAATAACAAACTTCGCCAGGTAAGGTGAGAAAAAGCGCGTTCCTGCGCATCCGGCGAGCTCGGCTCTCTAGAGTCATATCTTTCATCAGGAGGTTACCGTGAGAAGGGTGGTCCCAATCGTTTTGCTTTCTCTTTTTTGCGCTTTAGCTCCTCGCCTCGGAGCTACCCAGGAAAATACGGCCGTCGAGATGAAGGTGAAGAGAGTGATGCTCGACCCCACAACCAAGAGCCCGGTAGTGATTCTCGAAAACACCAAGGATAAAAAGCTTATTCCCATCTGGATCGGCAATCACGAAGCCATGTCCATCGCTATGGAGCTCGAAAAAGTCGCGACTCCTCGCCCGCTCCCCTACGATCTTATCCGAAACATCTTACAAGGCCTCGGCACAACACTCCGCCGCATTACCATAACCGATATACGAAACAGCACTTACTTCGCCGTCCTCACGCTCAAGCTTAAAGACCAGGAGTTCCAAATTGATTCCCGACCCAGCGATGCCATTGCCCTTGCCCTGAAGATGAAAGCGCCGATTTATGCCTCATCCCAAGTCTTGGCCAAGGCCAAGGAGCTGCCTGCCGCCGAAAAACCGGGGCAGGATTTTCGGAAGGTCTTGGGCATTCACGCTCAAGATCTCACTTCTGATCTCGCCAGCCTCTTTGATCTCCAAGGCAAAAAGGGGGTTCTGGTCGCTGATGTCGAACTGGGCAGCCCCGGCTCAGAGGCAGGTATCCAAAGGGGAGATATTATCTTAAAGGTCAACGACAGAATGATTCAGAGGGCCGGCGATCTGGAAGCGCTTTTTCAGGGCGTCAAAAAAGCCGGCCAGCTGAAGATGGAAGTCTTGAGAAAGGGCAAGACCGCTACAGTAACAGTGGACTTGCCCTCGTAATTCAGACTTCGGATTAACCTTTCCCGTTGCTGCTGAAGAGAACCTTACCCCACTTCTTGGCTGTCGCATCCAGCACTTCTTTGCTGGACTCGGCCACCGGGGGAAAATCCTTCATCCATTCGAATGGCCGGCAGGCATCAATGATCGCCCGGGAATTGAATCCTTTCTTGCCCGGTTGGATTATTGGGTCCAAAGGCCCGCTCCAGCAACGGCGAATGATATCGATGTCCGTATCGGGATCAGAACGGCTCGACATCGCCCAAATAACGTCGTCGGTATTGGAGGGGTCGATATCATCGTCCACCACGATCACATAGCGACCTAGATAGGCGCCGGCATGGCACTGCGAGGCCACCACGGCCGCCTGCTTGGCGTGGCCGGGATAACGCTGCTTGATCGAAACTACGATGACCAGTCGGCTTCCTCCGGACACCGTGAGCCATACCCCCTTGACATCCGGCACGCCGGCTTTTTCCATCTCGTCCCAGATGAGAGCGGAGCGGAGATAGGAACGATACCATCCGAGCTCTACCGGAGGCCTTCCCGGAGGTGAGCCCAGAATGATAGGATCATTTCGGTGATACAGGCGTTTAATCTTTACAAATGGCTCCGGCCTTTCCGCGCTGGCATAATACCCGGTCCACTCCCCGAACGGCCCCTCAACCTTCGTCTGGTCGAAGACCACGTCTCCCTCAACCACGATCTCGGCATTCGCGGGAATCGGAAGCCCCGAATACTCTCCCTCGATTAGCTCCATCGGCTCCCCTCTCACCCCGCCGATAAACTCGTACTCTGGAACGGCGTAAGGCACCTCGATACTCCCCGCCAGAAAAACCAGAGGATCATGGCCAAATGACATCGCGATCTTGCATGGTTTTCCCGAACTGATGTATTTATCCCTCTGAATACGGCCGTGTTTACCCGGTGAGATGTAGAACCCCACGCTATCCTTATCATGAATCATAACCCGGTAGGTTCCCCAGTTGACCCAGCCTTCGTCCGGATCGCGCGTGATGTCGATACTGCCCGTTCCTATGTAGCGACCGCCGTCAAGGTCGTGCCATTTGGGGGTAGGAAATTTGAGGAGATCCACATCTTTATCTTTATAGACATTTTCGAAGAGCGGGCTTTTCTTGACAAATTTTGGCGGGATCGGCTTGATCTTCTTATATCGCTCCCTCCAAGCGCGGACGAAATCCATCTTGGTTTCGCCCTCAGGGAGGTCTAAAGTAAGAGCCAGCCTCTTCCGGGAACTCAAGGAATTCGACAGTACCCTATACCCTTTGGGGTAGTCCTTAATCTCGTCGAAGAGAACCGCCGGTCCGTCGTCACGGTGAGCCACCAGCTCCGTGATGGCGCCGATCTCCAAATTCCAATCACATTTTTTGAGGGTCTTCAACTCCCCCAGCTCCTCCGCCTTCCGAATCCAATCCCTCAGGTCCCGATATTCCATAGTCCCCTCCTCTTTCTAAACGGGAAACGTCATATAAACTAGAATTTTATCGACCTTAGCTAAATTTTAACGATGGGTCAAGGCTCGTCGCCCCAATCACCCGATACGCCGATCAGCGGACGGACTCCCACAACGCTGAAAAATAATTCCTGGATGGAGACTTCCTTTGAGTGTCTCACCTCTTGAAAACGGTGGAATAGAGTAAAGTAAAACACCAGCCGGCAGAGCGCGGACAATGCGAAGAGAGTGAGAATTGGGTAGCCGTGGAGCGGGGGAAGCCTGGAGGCGAGAAAACCGCCCAGCGAGGCGCCAAAAAACAGGGCCGTGCCATTGATAACGTTGAAGTAACTGATACAGCGGACGCGCTTCTGGGGCGTGACCGCGTCGTAGATAAAATTGCTGCCACAGAGCGTAAGACCGCTCGACGAAAAACCCGCCAACATCTGAACCAATATGAGATAGAATACGTTCTGAGACAACAACCAAAAAAGCGGCGTCAAGGCAACGAGAAAACCGCTCAGTCGCAGCACCCGGACATTTCCCACTAAATCCGCATGCCTCCCCCACCAAGGCAAGGCGAACAGTCCGGCAACGATTGACGCTGCCTGAATCACCATATAGGTCAGATAACTGAATTGAAGGTCGCGCAGCATGAAGACAACAAAGAAAGGAGCCGCCAAATGAGTTGCGAACGTCAGGCCGGCGACGTAGGCGACAAACTTGACGAAATTGCTTTCCTTGAACTGTGCTAGAAAGTCGAAAAAGGTAAAATCGCTCGCGGGATCCCTTCTTTGAGGCACATCGCTCATCTGCGCGAGATAGCCGGCAGAGACGAAGCGGCATGATGCCGCGACCAGAAAGATAAGGAAAAATCCCGTCACGTGCGAGAGCTCTTTAGTCCAGTAGAGCGCGAGTCCGGCCGCCGTCATGCTGCTAACATTCACCATGCCGAGCATTCGGTTTCTCCAGCCAAAGTAACTGCCCCGCTTGCCCTTTGGGATGTATTCGGTCATGAGACTTCCCCAGGCAGGACCAGTCATGGCGCCGCTGATGGAAAAAAACACCAACAATAAGAGAAGAAATTCCACGCGGAATGGGAATTCGATCCAGGCCAGGAAGGCGATCGCCAGGAGCATGGTAGCCTGAGTAAAGACCGCACGCGTCAAAAGTTTTAGCCGCCCGCCTATGCGCTGCACTGCATCCACCGCATAGAGCTGCGATACAGAGCTCAGCAGCTTGGGAAAGGCGCTCACCAGGCCGACTTGCTGAACGGTAGCCCCTAAGAGCAGCGCAAACGGGATAACGTAATGGTCCGTCACACCCGCCATAAGCGAGGCAAAGACGCCGTCCTTAAAGGAGGCCCGGAGACTCTCTCTGACGTTTATTTTTAGTCGCCGCATTTCACATAAACAGCCATCTGGCAGGGATCGTTGAAATCAACCCGGGGACATGCTACCCATCTACCGTGCGAGGCAAGATCGGAGAACTCCACGAGATTTCGACCATTGTGGCAAATGCGAAGGGAGATGGCAAGAAAGTCGTCTTCACCAACGGCTGCTTCGATATTCTGCATCGGGGGCACCTTCATCTGCTCAGGGAGGCGAAAAAACTCGGCAATATTTTAGTCGTAGCTCTCAACAGCGATAACTCGGTCGGGAAAATCAAGGGTACGGGCCGCCCTATCGTGCCCGAATCAGAGAGAGCGGAGTTGATTGCTGCGCTGGAGATGGTAGACTATGTGACACTCTTTGACGAATCCGACCCGTACAATGTCATCAGGGAGTTAAAACCGGACGTATTGGTGAAGGGCGGAGATTGGGGCAAAAATAATATCGTAGGGGCGGAAATAGTGGAACAGAATGGCGGGAGGGTCGCCGTGATTCCGTACCTCAAGGGGTATTCCACCACTCAGATCATCGAAAGGATGTGTAGAAAATAATTATGGCAAGAGTCTGCGCAATTTGTGGCAAGGGACGGTCGGTCGGACACAATGTCAGTCATGCGAATAATAAGACCAAGAGGATCTGGCAGCCCAACCTGCAGGCTGTACGAGCTCGCCTGGGCGGCCAGGCGAAGAAGATTCTCGTCTGCACTCAATGCATCCACTCCGGTCGGGTCGAGAAGGTCGCCTGAACGACCAGGGCGCATTGCAAAATGAAAATTGTAAATCTGAAATTTTAAACTTTTCACTTTGCATTTTGAATTGCCGGGATTTTATCCCTTCGCCCTTGTCGCCTTCTTAACCCCTTTTACTCTGGAGATATTTCTCAAGACACGCTTGAGCTGGTCCGAGTTTGTGATCATCACTTCAAACGTGTTCAGGGCCTTTTGATCCGGGAACGTGCGCACCTGGGCGCGTGCAATATTCACCTCGGCGCTGGTAATGGCGGCGCTGATCGCGGCCAGGAGACCAGGTCTGTCGATGCAGCTTACCTCGATCTTTATCGGCCGCGGAGTTTGCCCGTTATCCTGCCAGCTTACTTCGACCTTTCTCTGAGGATCGCTCTCCAGAACCGTCGGACAACTGGTGACATGGACCGTGACCCCCCTTCCACGCGTGATAAAGCCGACAATCGCCTCTCCCGGTAAAGGATGGCAACAACGGGCAAAACGGAGAAGCACGTCCTCTACCCCTTTGACCTTGATGCCAAAATCCCGTTTTTGCCCTGAGACCAGCCGGAAGAGACGCTCAAGGGTTCCTTCCTCCTGCTTCCTGCCTGGTTCCAGCTTCTCTGCAGGAACCAATTTAGTCAGGGCTTGGCGCGGAGTGACCTTGCCGTAGCCGATACTCGCCAGCAAGGTTTCCTCGTCTTTCATCCCCAACTCTTTGGCTATCGATTCCATCCTTCCTTCACGGCGCAAGGCGGCATAATCGAGCTTATGGCGGCTAAGATCGCTTTCCAGGATTTGCCGCCCGAGCAGGACGCTCCTTTCCCTTTGCTGGGCCTTGAGCCAATTACGGATTCTCGATTTCGCCCTCGGGGTTTTAACCAACTTGAGCCAGTCCCGGCTAGGAGTCTGCTGATGGGTGGTGATGATCTCGACCGTATCGCCGCTGCGAAGAAGATACTTGAGAGGAAGCAACTGCCCGTTCACCCGGGCCCCGGAACAATGGTGCCCGATCTCGGAATGAATACGGTAGGCAAAATCAATCACCGTAGAGCCCTTGGGGAAATTGAGCAGATCTCCCTTAGGGGTGAAAACGTAGACTTCCTCGGCAAAGAGATCCTCCTTGATACTGTGGAGAAATTCCTGCGGATCCTGAAGGTTTTGTTGCCACTCGATCAATTGCCGCAACCAGGCGAACCTCTGGATCTCATTAAACTGAAAATCTTTACTCTCTTTGTAGCGCCAGTGGGCCGCAATCCCTTCCTCCGCGACACGGTGCATCTCTTGGGTGCGGATTTGAATCTCCATACGCTCCCCGTAGGGACCGATCACGGTCGTATGGAGGGATTGGTACATGTTGGGTTTTGGCAGCGCAACGTAATCCTTAAAGCGTCCAGGGACCGGCTTCCAATGGGAATGGATAACCCCAAGCGCCTCATAACACTCCCTTACGGTATCGACCAAGATTCGAAAGGCCACCAGGTCGTAGATCTGGTCGTAGAGGAGATTTTGGCTCTCCATCTTTTGATAGATGCTGTAGAAATGCTTCGGCCTGCCGGTAACCTCGGCGTCCATCCCCTCCCCTTCCAGTTTTTTGGTGATAATCGATATCACCTCATTAATGTATTTTTCCCGTGCGGCTTTCTTTTTCGCCACGTTTCGTTTCAATTGATAATAGATCTCGGGATGTAGATACTTGAGGGCGAGGTCCTCCAACTCATCCTTGATCCAGGCGATTCCCAGCCGGTGGGACAACGGGGCGTAGATCTCCAGCGTCTCTTGAGCCGTCAGGATTTGTTTTTCGACCGGAAGATGGTCCAGCGTTCTCATGTTATGCGTACGGTCCGCGAGCTTGATCAGGATGACGCGGACATCATTGGCCATAGCCAGGATCATCTTGCGAAAGTTCTCCGCCTGCTTTTCCTCGCGGCTGGTGAAATTGACCCGACTTAGCTTTGTGACTCCGTCCACCAAAGTGGCAATCTCTGCCCCGAAGACGCTCTTTACTTCATCCAACGTGGTCAGGGTGTCCTCCACGGTGTCGTGCAGCAACCCGCTCACGATACTAGGCACGTCGAGCTTTAAGTCTGCGATTATTCCCGCCACAGCCATAGGGTGAACCAGATAGGGCTCTCCCGACAACCGTTTTTGCCCTGCATGCACCTTGGCGGAGAAATCATAGGCCCGCCGGATCAACTCTACATCTCCCGTAGGATGATACGCTTGCACCTTCTCCACTAACTCGCTTACCTTGGTCTCTTTGCCCATGGCCGCTTAAGAGGATCGCAGCGCCCGTCGGAGCGGCGGGATCTTCCATTTCCCCACTCGGGAGATTCTAAGCCTCTCGGCGACGATAATAGACTTCAAAGCCTCTAACGCCTTTGGGATCTCGCGGTTCACCACAAAGTAATCATATCGCATGATCGCTCGAATCTCACGTCGGGCATTTTCCAGCCGCCGCCGGATGCTCTCGCGGCGATCCGTTCCCCTGAGGGCCAGCCTTTTTTCGAGTTCCCGCCACGAAGGCGGGAGGAGGAAGATGGAGACCGCACGCGGGTACTGTTTTTTAATCTGGCCGGCGCCCTGCACATCGATATCCAAGAGGATATCCCGCCCCTCCTGGATGCTTTGTTTCAGGGGCCGGCGTGGCGTACCATAAAAGGAGCCGTGAACGCTGGCCCATTCGGCAAACTCGCCGCGCGCCCGCATAGCGGCAAATTCCGTTTTTTCCAAAAACAAATAATGCCGCCCATGGATTTCTCCCCGTCTTCTTGGGCGGGTGGTGCACGAAACGGAGAGCCTCACCTCGGGAAAAATCTTCAAAATGCCGTTGATCAGGGTCGTTTTGCCGGCACCCGAGGGAGCGGAGAGAATAAATATCGTGCCTTCACGCTCGGCAACAACTTTGTTCGACTGGATCATTCTAAGTTCTGCGCCTGTTCCCTGATCTTTTCTACCCTCTCCTTGCCCGCCAGCACCAAATGGACCACCGATAGTTGCGGCACTTTCGAACTAATGGTGTTGAGCTCCCGCTGGATCTCCTGAAGGAGAAAGTCCATTTTTTTCCCCACCGGTTCCCGTTCGTTGATGAGACGACCTAATTCTTCCACATGGGTCCTAAGCCGGACTACTTCCTCATGAATATCCCCTTTAAAGCTCGAGCCGGCTCCCTCGGAGCCCTCCCTCTGAAGTTCGAGAGCGTTGCCCCCCTCTCTCGGAAGCAGAGAGTCCTTCAGCCGCAAGGCAATCCTCACCGCCTCCTTTGCCAACCCCGCGCTGACCTTTCGGAGATGGCGGATCTGGGATTGGACATCCGACTTTAGATGCCGTCCCTCACGCTCCCTGGAGCGCTCCAGATTTTTCAAGGCCGATTCTAAACTCCTCAACACGAGGCCCCGCTCATCCTCCTCTCTCACCTCCACTTCCCGCAGTCGAAAGAGATCGGGGAGAGTAGCGCAAAGGGAGATATCCAGCTCCCCCTTAAGACCGAATCTCCTCCGGGCTCGCTGCAGCGAGGAAAGATACTGCCTCAATAGGTCTTCATCCAACTCGAGCTTCCGACCCTGGCCCTTAACGGGAGAGCGTGTAATAAACAGGTCCACGCGTCCGCGAGAAATTCTTTGGCGAATGGTTTTGCGAATTTCCTCCTCGATGGAAAGATACTCCCTCGGCACCCTGAGCTGGATATCGAGATGTCGATGGTTCAGGGTGCGCACTTGGACGCCGATTTTGGCCCATCTTCCTTGTCTCACCGTTTCGCCGTAGCCTGTCATGCTCTTCATTTTTGCCCCCGCACGGCCTTTCTCAGCTTCGCCAACGGCACCGCCACTGTCCCCACCTCATCTCCCACGAGACCGGCCGCAAGGTTGGCAATGACCGCAGCCTCTTCATAGGTAGAGCCACTGGCCAGGGCTAAGGAGCAAGCCGCGACAACCGTATCGCCTGCGCCCGTGACATCGAACATCTCGCGTGGCTCCGTGGAAAAATGCCTGATCTCCCTGCCGGGGCGGAAGAGGCTCATCCCCTCAGGCCCCCGGGTGATGAGCACCGCCTTGGCCTGCCACATCTGGAGAAGCCTCCTGCCCGCCTCGCGTAATGAGGCCTCGTCCCGGATTTCTATCCCGGACGCCTGACTGGCCTCCTCCCGGTTAGGTGTGACCAGGGTTGGATTGCGATAGGCCGAGAAATTCTCCCTTTTCGGATCCGCCACACAGAAACAATGTTTTTCCGCGACGAGGTTGGCTATCAGCTCTAAAAGCTCGCGATGAATGACCCCCTTGCCATAATCGGAGATGACGATACCGTCGCATCGATCTATCTGCTTTTCCACGAATTGGCGGATTTTTTGGAGGACGCTACGCCGGATCTCCCCGTGATTCTCCCGATCCAAGCGTACGATCTGTTGATGGCGCGGATGCGCGATGATGCGGCTTTTCTGCGTGGTCTGGAAATGACTTTCGACAAAAACACCTTTGGTAGAGATTCCGATTGCTTGGAGTCCTTGAAGCAATCGCTTCCCCGTTTCATCGCGCCCCATGACGCCGCAAGCTGTCACCTTGCCCCCGAGAGTTCGAATGTTGTGGGTCACGTTAGCGGCACCTCCGAGACGATAGCTCTCCGAGATTACCCGCAGCACAGGAACAGGCGCCTCAGGCGAGATCCGGTCGACATCCCCCCAGATAAACCGATCCAACATTAAATCGCCCACCACCAGGAGATGGCCGCGATGGAACTTGCCTAGGAGCGCCAAAAGCCTGTTCGTTCTAGACGTCAACTCGACTACCCTCCTCCTTTGCTCTGTGAAAGCCCCATTCCGGATGCATCTGGAGCAGATCATAATAATAATCCTCATTCTTCCTTGCCATTTGCTCCATAGTAAATTGCCGCAAGACGCGCTCGCGCCCTTTTTCTCCCAACTGCCGCAACAGACCCTTTTGGGAAATCAATCGCTCGATAGCCCGGGTCAATGCCTGGGGATTCATCGGAGGGACGAGTAGGCCGGTGGCAGCATCACTCACCAGCTCCGGAATTCCCCCTACCCTTGTCGCCACCACAGGTTTTCCCGCAGCCATGGCCTCCAGAATAGCAACCCCCAGGCCCTCGTAAACAGAAGGGAGCACGAAGATATCGATGGTCGATAAAAAACCCGGAATATCCGAGACAAAGCCGATCATTTCCACGTCTTCCCGCAGGCCCAACTCCAGGACGATCTGTTGGAGCCTCTCTCTTTCGGAACCGTCGCCCGCAAAGCGATATTTCAGCCGATGACCTCGCCGTTTCAGGAGCGCCGCAGCCTCCAATAAAAACCGATGTCCTTTCCTCTCTTCCAGAACCGCAGCTGTCCCGATAACCGTCGGGCGCCTGTCGGAGTCCGCCGCCGGCATCTTTTGAAACGGCGCGGGATCAATTCCGCTATGGATGAGACGGATCCTCTCTCGCCGGACACCCCCCTGCACCAGCAAATCTACGATCTTTTGAGAAATGGCAACTACTCCATCGACCTGCCGGTTGTAAAGATAATCATTATACCAATTTCTCCTTACGGGATAGTCCATCCTCCGCGTTACCAGATATCGGATTCCCGGATAAATTCGCCTGAGCCACAGGGAAAGGGCATGGGCCCTCTTGGTATGGAAATGGACGATGTCATATCTCTCTTTCCGAATGAGCCGCCTGAGAGAAAAGATTGGTCTGAAATCCAGGTCGTTCCTGACAAAGAGAGGAAAGGTCACAATGCCGATCTTCCGAGCCTCCTGTAGCAGCAGCCCCCCAGGATGGCCCAGGAGATGGCTTTGATGTCCCTGCCGGCCGAGGTAACTGAGAAGACCTAGAACCTGGCGTTCCCCGCCGCCCCACTCCCTTTCCGGATCCACATGAAGGATTTTCAGCGCGCGCCGGTTGCTACCCACCTCTCCCTCCGCTCTGCCCCTTCCCTTCGGTAAACTCAGGGCGGGACTTCGAGTGAGCCTCAGTCGAACTCTGAGCACCGTCGAACCGCAGCTCACGCTCCCTAAGTTTGGCATATTTAAGGAAAACATAGACTGCCGCGGTCACGGCAACGAAGAAGCCCGGAAATCCTTCTAGGAAACCTCTCTTCCACAGATAAAAGCGGAAGAAGCGAAAGGCCGGCCGACACAGATTGTCCATCCAATGCCAACGCCTTCTTTGCCCTCTCAGCTCCCCTGAAGAGACGGTGGTAAAATGGTTGATGCGCCTCAAATGATCGGAAATATTCCGGTAGGAAAAGTGATGCAAGGGGTGTCTCAGACGGCGAACGCTGCCCTGAATCAGGATCCTCTCGTGCGGGTCGGAACCGCCCCAGGTCGCAAGATCTCGCCGGAAGATTCTGATGTCGTAATCAGGATACCAACCACCCCGCCACCACCATCTCCCAAGGTAATAAACGAGCCGTGGCACAGAGAAGGCTGCATAGCGATTTCCGAAGCGCTCGAGGGCGCTCAGGATTTCACCGCGCAACTCCGCGGGAACACGCTCATCGGCATCCACGAGGAACACCCATTCCTTGGTCGCCTGGGAATGCGCAAAGGCTTTTTGATCCCGGTATCCAGCCCAGGGGCGCTGGAGAACCCGGTTCGTATACTGCCGGCAGATCTCTACGGTACGGTCGGTACTGAAAGAATCCACCACGACGATCTCATCGCACCACCCCAGGCTTTCGAGACAGGCCCGGATGTTTTCCTCCTCGTTGAAGCAGACAACGATGGCAGAGATTTCTGGACGAGCCCTAACCATTTCTCCTCGCTCTAAGGCACACATCAGAAGATAGAGGTTGGCAGCGAAAAAATCAAACCGGCTCTTCAACTCCCCCCATCCAGATGTTATATAAAATCGTCCGCAAGCTGCGGAAAAAGGGCAAGATGCGGAACCTCAAGGCAATACATGTGCCCCCGGTCCCTCAGTCTTCTTCCCCTCGATCGAATCTCCATCTAACACTATTAAAGACGTTTGTATTAGCTTCGCGGAACCTTTCCAGAGAAGAGGCCCCAAACTCGTTCGAGAGGATAGGTCTTTAGCTCATACTGAGGTTATCTACGTGCCGAGATCAGCGATTGGTCACCAGAACGATGTCGTCGACTTTCACTAGCACTTTGGGCACAGTTGCGACCTGCTCAGCCAGACGAGGGAGGTTCTTCTCTTCGATAAAAACGAGGAGCTTCTCGCCGAACGGTTTCCATAGTTCGGAAAATTCTTCAAAGGTATACAGGACTCGACCATAGCCTGGTGCCGGTTGAGGTCTTTTTTTTGCGATGTAGGAACTGCCCATAAGTCTGCTCTTTTGTCCTGACCAAACGACCCAAATGGGTCGGTCGATAGAAAGATAGAAGGGTAAGCTTGAAAGATAGGCATCGTAGATCACGATTTGGTCTTTCGGGCCGATAACCCTCGCAGACTTCTCAGCTAACTCCTTGGAAGAGCGGATCGAGGATATGGAGCCCGTGATCGCGGAAAGAAATAAAAACAAAACACAAAAACCCAGGCAGGAAAAGCAGTACGGACCGTCAAGGTTGGCGCTGAACCTCATCCCTATTGCCAGGCAGAGAAAAATGAGACCTAGCAGAAGAATGAGAGTGATATTCCCCTGCAGTATCTGGAGGCCACGAGGAGGTATCCTGAGCTCCTGCGGAAGCAAGTCTGCCAGATAAAAGCTCAACACCGTGAAAGTAAATAGCGTGCTCAGAGTAAGCCAGGGAAGGGAGAAGACCCAGTTCTTTCTTCTTAACGAGTCCTCAAAGACCCGGGTTAGGGAACGGCCTGCAAGAATCGAAAGCGGTGGATAAATCACCAAAATATAATGCGGGGCCTTCGAATTGGAGAGAGAGAAAAAGAGCAGAGGAACAAGCGTCCAGACGATCAAGAACAGGATCTTATCGTCCGATAATTTATTCCATGTTTCCTTGACGATGATTGGAATCAGAAAAGTCCAGGGAAGGAATCCAACGGCTAGGATCCCCAGGAAGAAATACCAGGGCGCGCCCCGTTCGAAGTGGCTGGTGAAGAATCGAAGGAAATTTTCCTCGAACAGAAAATAGCTGAGGTAACCCGGGTTCTTTATTTCCGACCAAGCATATCCTGCTAGGACCAAGATCAAGAAAACAGGAAGGCCAAGGAAAAACTCCCAGTCGCGGATAAGAAACCATCTTCTTGAAAGAAATAGATAAATACAAATGACCGCTCCGGGAAGTAGCAAGCCTACGGGCCCCTTCGCGAGAAAGGCGATGCCTGTGGCTCCCCACATGAGACCGTAAAAAAGCCGTCCGTAAGTGGTTCTTTCCGTGTGACTGCCCCAGTAGAACGAACAGAGGGATAGGGTGATGAAAAAGACAAGGACCATTTCTGCAATCACGATCCTGGATAATACAAAATACTCCGTGCTTGTTACCAGGATGAGGCTGCTCCACAAAGCCCCCCAAGGACCCAACAGCGTGCGGGCAATCAGATAGATCAGCAAACCGCATCCCAGGCCCCCTAAGGCCGAGGGCAATCGAGCCGACCACTCTGAAACGCCGAAGATCTTGAACGAAAGCGCGGCGGGCCAGTAGAAAAAGACAGGCTTATCCAGGCGTGGAAGAAAGTTATAGTAAGGAGTGGCCCAATCGTTGATTAATAAAATCTCCCGCGCCACCTCGGCGTTTCTACCTTCGTCAGGCTCGAATAACGCTGGGCCTCCTAGATCGTAAAAAAAGATAAAATAGCACAGAAGGAGGAAAACGAAAACGGACAGTCTGTTCTCAAAGGGGGTCAAGGATCGCCTCAAGGTGAGAAACACTTCAACGTTGGAAAGATCGACGAAATGGGCGACGATCTGCTGCCGGGTTCTTTATATCGCCGCACGGAAATTGCGCCTGTCCTATGCGAAGCCAGCGGGAAGGTGGATGCTTCGAAAGCTGACAACCTAAGCAACGGTTTGAGTTTTTTGAATCGTTCAAATCGTTAAAGCGCATTGAACGGGTTGAACGTTTTGAATTTTTCTGAGAGCATAGCCATATAGTGGAAGTACCGCCCTTTGGCCCGGTATTTCTCCCGCTCCTTGCCCATCAGGGAATACCAGCCGAGGCTCCAGACAGATCGCAGGAGATTAGGGACGATTGTTAAGATCGAGTTTTTCTTATAAAGAAGACGGCTTCGACCCTGCTGCTCGTGCCTCAGACGAAAGAATTCCTCAGTCAGGCGACTCCAGTCCACTTCGTGATAAACCGCCGCTCTAGGCTCGTATCCGATCCTGCCTCCTGATCGAATAATCCTCTGGGCAAACTCCACGTCCTCGGAGATGCCCGAACGGCCTGGACCCAGCCTTTCATCGAAAAGACCGACGCGAGAGAAAAGCTCCCGCCGCATAGCCATGTTTGCCCCGGTAAGCGTTGTTATCTCCCGCCTCCCGGGGTTATACTGGACGAAAGGAATTGTCCGATAGCGATGATAGGCGCGCAGAAACTCCTGGTCGTTTTGCATCTCCGGGGGCATGAGGATCGGTCCCTGCATGACTTCAAAGGCGCCCTTTTTGAAGAAATCGTGTACTGCTCTGAGCCACTGAGGAGTGACTTTCACATCATCGTCGAGAAAGGCCAGGATCGGCCCGCGCGCCTCCCGAATCGCGGCATTCTGGGCACGGCACTTGCCCGGCATCGGCTCGCGGACGACCCGTACGGCGACCCCGGATGCTGAGTACTCGCGAGCCGTCTTTGCCACAAGCTCAGCAGTGGCGTCGTTGCCAGCATTGTTGGCGACGATCACCTCAAAAGGAATGGCCTCGCGGCCATTGAGGCGTGAGAGACCGTCCAGCAAAAGGCGGAGGCTCGACACCCGGTCGTGGGTGGCCACGATCACGCTGACGGCCGGCGGGTTTCCGGCCTCTGCTTCTAACTCACGGACCATGACAGCCACCGAAGCTGATAGAGGCGATACTTGGGAAACAGGGGGCGCCGGGAAACGGCCTGCTTCAAAGCCTCTCTGGCCCCCGTCGGGTCTCCCGCCTTCCAGCGACCTTTGGCAAGCCGGTAATAGCGGTACGCCAGGCGTCTTGCGATCCGTTCCCGGCCCAGCATTTCCTTAGCTTGGGGAAATTCACGGACTAGTTTCTCGATCACGCGGATATTGTCCAAGAGTCTGAGTTCCCGGTCACCGACGAGGTTAGTATCGTGCTTGCGATAGAAAAAAACCACTCTATCCAGGTAAGCGACCGGATATT
>MGRY01000201.1:0-9451 GCA_001799045.1 Deltaproteobacteria bacterium RIFCSPLOWO2_02_56_12
TGCCCAAGAGGCTCGAGAACTTCCTCAAAAAGCGCTTCCCCATCGGTTACATCAGGAAGCTTTTCCGCAAGAACGGCGTCCGCTTAAACGGCAAACGCTGCCGAGTAAACGATACCGCCCGGCCAGGGGATCGCGTTACGCTCTTTATTCCCTTTGAAAGACAACCGAGCAAGTCCGCGAAGCCGGCCGCTCCAGAGCGCGGATTTGAGATTCTATTCGAAGATGACGATATTTTGGTCATCAACAAACAAGCGGGCCTGGCGGTTCACGAGGGCAAAGAGATCCTCAAGAGTCAATCCCTGCTAGGGATGCTGGAAGCGACCTACCGTTCCCAGGGCATCCTCCCAAGACTGGTCCACAGGATTGACAAAGAGACCTCGGGTATTCTGGTCGTCGCCAAAAGGGAGGCGGTAGCTGAGGACTTAGAGAAGAGATTTGAGAAGGGAGAGGTGGAAAAGGAGTATCTTGCCCTGGTGCTGGGAAGGGTCCATCCGAAGGAAGGGAGCATCGATTTTCCCATCCCGGGACGTGAGGGAAAGCCCTCCCCGGCCCTGACCCGTTACCGGGTTGAGAGAGAGTTGCCCGGGACAAGCCTCGTTCGCGTGAATATGGAAACCGGCAGAATGCACCAAATCCGTCTCCATTTCGCCAGGCTTGGCCATCCGGTGGTAATGGACGACAGGCACGGGGATTTCGCTTTTAACAAGCAATTCCGCAAAACGCATGGCTTAAAGCGCCAGTTCCTCCATGCCTGCACTATTTCCTTTGAGCACCGAGGAAAGAAGCGGACATGGAATGCGCCCCCGCCCGACGATCTGACCAGGACCCTCCAATCGCTAGAGTCCATTGTCCTAACCGGACTCTGAGGAGAAAAATTCTTGGTACCAGGAATAGCTCTTCGCCAGTCCACTCTTGAGAGCGGTAGTGTGCCGCCAGCCCAGGAGTTCCTGCGCTTTCCGACAAGAAAGGTATTGCGCCTTGATCTCGTGCGCTGCTTGATTCAGGATCACCGGCTTCAGTTGTTTTTTCCCTGAAAGGCCGATCAGTTGATGGACTACGTCGATCACTTGCGTCGGCGTCTCAGTCCCGAAATTGAAGGCCTGGCCCTTGACGCTGTCCTTCGCGAGATTTTCCCCCAAGGCCAGGAACGCGTCGGCCGCGTCCTCGACATAAAAGTAGTCTCGCAAATAAGTCCCATCGCTGCGAACCACGGGGTTTTCATTTCTGATCAGCGAACGGATGGTCTGAGGAACCACCCGGCTAAAATTGAGATCGCCCGGGCCATAAAAGTTCCCTGACCGGGCAATGCCGACCGGAAGACCATAGGTATGAAAATAACTTTGGGCGAGCAGATCCACGCAGACCTTGGAGACATCATAGGGGTTTAATCCGCCCAGCGTGTCCTGTTCCGTGTAAGGGAGCCGCTCTTTGCTCCCGTAGACCTTGTCGCTCGACGCAACAACCAACCCCTTCACTCGGCTGTTCCGTCTCACCGCCTCCAGCACGTTCCAGGTGCCCCGGATATTGGATTCATAGGTCGAGAGGGGAAACCGCTCTGCCGTACCCACGATCGCTTGCGCCGCAAGGTGGAAACAAAAGTCCACCTCGAATTCATTGAAAACGCGCTCCAGCGAAACGTATTCCTCCAGAGCGCCATGGGCGATAGTCGCCTTATCCACGGTGCCGCTTAAATTGAAAAGCGACCTGGGAAGCACATCGCGGATGAAACAGATAACATTGGCGCCCTCCTCGACCAATCTCTGGGTTACCCACGATCCCAAAAAACCATTTGCTCCCGTCACCAGCACGCTCAGATCTTTCCAATAACCTCTCATAGGCTCCTGAACATCCCATCCCTTCTCCAAAATGTCAAAAACATTCTCTCCCGCATCGTCACCCCGTTATTTACCTCAAAACGCCTGAATCCCACCAGCGACCTGTAGCTCGTACCCCCGCATTGGCAGCATCAAACTGAAAACGCTCCCCTGTCCGGGCTCGCTTTCGACGGCGATCTTTCCTCCCAAGGATTGTACCATCCTTTTGCACAGACTTAGTCCCAACCCCGTTCCCCCGTACTGGCGGGTAGAGGATCCATCAAGCTGGCGAAACTCTTCAAAGATCACATCCTGGTCCCTCTTACTGATCCCTATCCCCGTGTCGGACACGGAAATCTCCACAAATGCCGCATCTTTTTCGAGACAGGATTTCATTTCCAGTGCGATCTCGCCCCTTTCCGTGAATTTCAGGGCGTTGGTTAAGAGCTGCATCAAAATCTGCTGTAGTTTTTTAGCGTCGGTCTCAATGACTTCCAGCAGAGGCTCGATCTGCACCCTGAATTGGATCGGACGCCCCTTGATAAGTCTTTTTGTCATCGTCTCTAAAGACTCCAGCACCTCCCCGACCCTCACTTCTTGAAGAGTCGCCTCCGTGCTCCCCGCCTCCATCCGGGAGAAATCCAGGAGACTATCCATCAGCTGCGATAGCCCCTGACCGTTGGTGACAACCCTTTCCAAAATCGCCCGCTTATCACCGGCGAAGCTCGCATCCAAAAGCACCTCGCTGTAGCCAAGGATGGTGCTGATAGGCGTGCGGAGTTCATGGGAAATATTCGCCACAAACTGCTTTTTCTGTCGATCCCCTTCAACCAGCTTTTGGTTCAACGCTTGAGACTCATCATATAACCGTTGATAGTTCTCCTTGGTCTTCTCAGACTCCTCAAAAAGCATACCATTCTCGAGCGCGAGGGCAAGCTGATCGGCCAAGAGACAAAGCAGGCCAAAATCATCGGCGCTATATGCCCGCCCCGACCGCTTTTTTCCCAGAGAGACTAAACCCACTACTTCCTTCTCAAATATCAGAGAGATCGCGAGTTCAGCCTTTAATTCGGCGAAAATACTCAGTAGTTCGTCCCGACTCTCTTGACAGGCAGGGCTCGATTTTGCTTCATCTCTAGAGACCCCTCTCTTGTCCGTCCCGAACTGGCGGCTCCATAGCGAACGGAGAAGCTGGAGGCTCCCTTTTCCGTCATTTGGTTTCCCGCCAAGAGAGACCGTCAGGTACTTTCCCTGCTCCTGGGAGCAGAAGAAAAGGGAGGCAGTTTCGATCTCCATCCGGCCGGTGACCAGACTCAGGTACTGCTCCGCAGTCGACTGCGGCTTAGACAGAGACCTCAGCAAAAGACTCACCTCGCTCTGGAGCCGGTTTGGGTCATATTCTTTACGGAAAAGTAAGCGATTCATAACCCTTTCAATCCACCGAAGAAGAGGATTAAAAACTATCACCACCAGTATGGAGAAAAAGAGCGCAACCACGGAATCTTTCTCATAAATCCCCACGAGGGGACTCAAAACGGAAACGAGAAGAACATAAATCAGCAACAAAGCCCCGGTTAGAGCGCCTCGGGTAAGTCCAACCTTGAGTACGACATCCAGATCAAACAGGTTATACTTGAGTAGCGCGTAAGCCACCGAGAGCGGGAAAAACACCGCAGGGATCAGCAACAAGTTGTAAGGAATCGCCCAGTAAAAAAAGCTCGCGAGCACAGTACCGAAGGTGGGAAGGAAGAACCCCAGGATGGATCCGAAAAACACAACCCGCAGCCGCAATCGCTCCAAATTAGATATCGGTTTTCTTAAGTCGGCCCAAAGAAGAGCCAGAAAAACCACAGCCGCCAAACAGCTATAGCCGTAGCTGAGGCGGAGGGCCCAATGCCACACTCCGATATCCGCGTAAAAAGCGAAGCTATAGAACAGCCCCAATAGGACGGATATGCCGTATATAAGAAGAAGCAACGGCAGATACCGCTTGCGGATCGATTCTCTTTTGGTAAGCAAAAGACCCAGATGGATTCCTGCGCTGGGGGTCATCGTAAACGCGAATATTCGCACTTCCTTCGGCACAAACTGGGTGGTCATGAAATCAAAGGTAGCAGTGAACCAGAGAAAGATGGCGCTCACCATCAAAAAGAGAGGCGCTGCGGCCGGAGATGGGGAACGAAAATAGAAAGGAGTAACCCCTATGGCAATAAATCCAATTCCAGCGAGCAGGTAGATGCCAAAGCTCAATAGCCAGTCATGGAAAGAAAACTGCATGGAGGGAATAACAACCTCAAACCGGTTTCCCTCTCTTTCGACGGTGTAGCGAAACTGAGACCCGGCAGGAGCGCTTCGTACCAAATCATAAAGAGCCCGGGGATGGTCCATGGCTTCCCCCTGCACGGCGAGGACTCGGTCCAAAAACCTTAACCCTCCCTGGCTGCCACCCCATTGGGGCAGGAAATCCGGGGCGACGGCCAAATTGCCGTAAAGGAAAAAACCCGGGAAAGGCCTGTTGATCCACTGAAAGGAGGAGATAAGCGTGCCCGCGACCACTAGAAAGGCAAGGAATCCTACGATCGCCAGCAAACCCCTTCGTTGCCAGGTTAGAAGTTCCATGTTCCCTCCCGCGTCCAAAAAAAAGGCCTTCTGGTATGTCTTTACACCAGAAGGCCTTTATCAAGGGAAAAACAGCCCCTGTCAAGGCTAAAAAGACCGTGCTCGTGATTCGTGATCGTGTTCGTCCCCACCTCTTCCCCAACGAGCACGAGGAACGATCACGAGAAACGATAACGGGCTAGAGTCTAACTATCTTGTCGGATTGAATCCCCCGGGTGAGGTTGCGGGTATCAATAATCAAGGGCGCATGCCTGACAATTTCCCGCGCGTCAAAGCCGGCGTGATCGGTTACCACGACCACCACATCGGAGGTGGATAGAGTTTGAGCGGTCAAAGAAATAGAATGAAGGAGCTGGTTCTCGAAAGCAAGCTGGGAGACATGGGGATCGTGATAGGTGATCTCTCCACCCTTCTCGTGCAGGAGTTTCATGACGTCCAGGGCCGGCGACTCCCGGACATCGTCCGAATCTTTCTTATAGGCAACGCCCAATATGAGAATTTTGGATCCCTTCACGCTTTTACGCTCACGGTTGAGAGCCTCAACCACCTTCTCCACGACAAAGCGCGGCATCTCCCGGTTGATCTCATCAGCCATTTCGATCAATCGCGCCTTGTATGCCAGAAGCTTCAACTTCCACGAAAGGTAATGCGGATCCACTGGGATGCAGTGGCCGCCCAGTCCAGGACCGGGATAGAAAGGCATGAAGCCAAAAGGCTTGGTGGCTGCAGCGCCAATAACCTCCCACACATCCAATCCCAAGCGATCGCACATAATAGCAAACTCGTTCACCAGCGCGATGTTGATGCTGCGAAAGGTATTCTCCAGGAGCTTTACCATTTCCGCCGTGTCGGTGCTTTGAACAGGAACGACCTTCCCCACAATCTGACTGTAGAGCGCCTGAGCCAATTCCAGGCAATTGGGAGTAATTCCCGCGATTATCTTGGGCGTATTCGAGAAAGTAAAAGAATCATTTCCAGGATCCACCCGCTCGGGTGAATAGGCCAGAAAAAAATCCTCCCCTATTCGCAGCCCTTTTCCCTCAAGGAGGGGAAGGAGCAGTTCGCGGGTCGTACCGGGGTAGGTGGTGCTTTCCAACACGATCAGTTGGCCCGGGTGCAGATTCTCGGATATCGTTCTAGCCGCTTCCAGAACCAGAGACAGATCGGGATCCCTGGTCTTACTGAGAGGCGTCGGGACACAAATGATCGCCGCTTCGGCATCCCTCAAAAGAGAGAAATCCGTCGAGGCCGCTATCGCCGGGGAACTATTTGCTTTAAACTCGACGCCTCGGATATAAGAGATCCCCTTTTTGATGCTCTCTACTTTGTTTCTATCAACGTCTATCCCTAAAACAGGAAACCCCACCTCGGCAAATCTCAGGGCAAGGGGGAGGCCAACATAGCCTAGCCCTAATACGCACACCTTCGCCTTCTTCTCACCGATGGCCTTCAACAGCCCCGCCTTATTCTCCATCAGCACGTTGCCCCCATATAGATAGGCTACTTTCCATTACTGCGCGCATCCGAAAAGTATTCACTTCAGATGTTCCCCCAGGACCACTGCCACCGTCTGGACGACGTCCTGAACATCTTTCTCGCTCATCTTGGGAAAAAGAGGCAGGGAAAGGATGCGATGAGAAGCGCGCTCGGCATGCGGGCAGTCCCCATTCCGATAGCCCCACTTTTCCTGATAATAGGGCTGCAGGTGGAGCGCCGGGAAGTGGATGCCGGTCCCGACATTACGTTCCTTGAGGAGTTCCAGGAATCGGTCCCGACCGATGGTTAGCCTCTCCAGCTCCAACTGAACGACAAAGAGATGCCACGCGTGCCGCTGAGGGTATGGAACCAAACCCAAAGGCTTAAGGCCTTGGACATCCGCGCAGGCTAGCCGATACATATGGGCCAGCTTTGCCCGCTGTTCGACAAACCAATCCAACTTGTCCATCTGGTGAATACCGATTGCCGCCTGAATATCCATCATGGTGTACTTGAATCCTGGAAGCTCGATGGAGTACTGAGCCGACCTTCCGCCAGCCTGGCGCTCCCAGGCGCTTGTGGTAATGCCATGAAATCTTAGAAGGCGCAGCCGTTCAGCCCAATCTTTGTTCCGGGTAACTACCATACCCCCCTCGCCCGTGGTGATCGTCTTGATGGGATGAAAACTGAACATAGTCAGGTCGCCGATTGTCCCTATTTTGCGCCCCTTGTATTCAGTCCCCAGAGCATGGGCCGCGTCTTCAATTATCAACACGCCGTGGCGTCCGGCAATCTCGACTATTTCATCCATGGCACATGGTTGTCCGGCAAAATGGACAGGGACAACGGCCTTCGTCCTGCTGTTTATCCGGGCTTTCATACCATCCAAATCGATATTCAGCGTATCCGAATCACAATCGACCAATACCGGCCTGGCGCCACAGAGCACAATAGCGTTAGCCGTTGCCGCAAAGGTCATGCTCGAGGTGATGACCTCGTCTCCGGGACCGACGCCCGCAGCCAGCAGCGCCAGATGAAGGCCGGCAGTTCCGGAAGAGACAGCAACCGCCTCCGGGACCCCCAGGTAGTCGCGAAATTTATTCTCAAAAAGCGCTACCTTGGGGCCGGTGGTAATCCACCCCGAGCGAAGAGTATTTACAACTTCTTGGATTTCTTCCTCTCCCAGGGTAGGACGCGAAAGAGGGAGAAATTCGCTGCGAAAATTTGCCGACCGGGACATCATGCAGCTCCTTGACAGGCAACCCACCCGCTTCGTCCCGGAACGCTGCCTCTTGTGACCGGGAGATGAGGAACCGTATCCGAACCTCGCTTCAGGATCTGCTGTGCCACCTCGCGTAGCGTAACCATTTCGACATTCTGCCGCGAGACCTCTTCAAGGAACCCTTCAAAAAGCGCGAGATAGGGCCGCCCTTCAACCTCTGCATGGATCGTGTGAACATTCAATCCGGCTCTTAGCGAGGAGAGTAGAAAGCCGTTGATGTTGTCCTGTCTTCCTATCAGTTCGTCCATCGTGGCCAGGGTGGTCGGGATTTGCAGGGTCTTAAAGGCCTGACCCTCGTGAACCGGCAAAAATGGACAGCTCCCGCGCACATCGCTGGCATATAAAAAGTCAAACTTTTCCTGAACCTTGAGACTTAAAGGCGTGCAGCGCCATCCAGGCGCAGCGGAACTCGCCGGACGGCTGCCTAATAGACGATCATAAGCTGTAACACTCTTGTCGAGCTCTGTCTCAATGCCTTTCTCTCCCATTCTCTCCAGGCAGTCTTGCCAGCGCACGTGGTCATAACCATGAATGCCAAGTTCATGTCCCTCCGCGACAATAGCCCGCAAGAGTTCCGGCGCCCCCTCCCCTATGGGAGGGGAGGGAAGTAAGGTCCCGGAGAGAAGCGTCCTGATACCATAGAGACGGAAAGGATTGGTGCGCAACATCTTGAGAAGAAAGCTCGGCCGCCAGAGCCTCCTTAGGGCCCTCCCCGAGTGATCCGGCCCGAAGCTGACGAAAAAACTCGCCCGCAGCGAGCGACGCCTGAATAAATCGAGCAACCTGGGAACCCCCTCACGCATTCCGACATGAGTATCCACATCGACTCTTATCGCAAGCTGCACAACCACACCCCTGGTATCAATACCTTCAAATACCCTCCATCATCGCCCTAGACGAGCGCCCACGGGGATTTTATAGCGTTCGGTAAGCAAATCCGCCGGCACCTCTTCTTCGCCTTCGAATTGCACGCGAGTTACGAGCAAGCTACCCTCCTCGGTTGACACAAACATTCCCCTGCCTTTCTCCACCGCTTCGATTGTCCCGGGAATTCCCTTATTAACGGTTGAGGAGCGGTGATTGAGAGCCGCCCCCCACACATAGAGCTTTCTGCCGTTATGAAAAGTAAAGGCGCCGGGATATGGATGAGTTACTGCCCGGATGAGGTTGTAGATAGAAAACGCCGGCGATTCCCACGTGATCTTGCCATCCTCCGGCCGTCTGCCGCCGAAGGTCGAGGCCGATTGGGAATCCTGCGGTGTTCTCGGCGCTGTGCCCGCTTTGATCAACGGATAGGTTTCCTTTAGGAGCTTTGCTGCGGCTACCGTCATCTTGCGAAAGAGGCTCAGGGCGGTATCTTCCCTATCGATGAGAACTCGACGTTGAGCGATAATGTCTCCTGCATCAGCCTTTTCAACCATATAGTGCAGCGTTACTCCCGTCTCACTTTCTCCGTTAACCAGAACCCAATTGACCGGGCTGCGCCCGCGATACTTGGGAAGAAGGGAGCCGTGAAGGTTGATTCCACCAAGGCGAGGGATGGCTAGAAGTTCGCGTGAAAGGATTCTGCGGTAATAGAAAGAAAGGATCAGGTCAGGGGCGAGTTTGCGTATCAGATCGATAAAGCCGGGCGTATTGGGACTGGAGGGCGTATAGACCGGAAGATGGTGTTGCCGGGCAAGCTCTGCAACGGATTGAAACCATATTTCTTCCTTTGGATCGTCCTCGTGGGTAACCACTGTAACGGTCTCTTCTTTGCTATCGATGAGGACCTTGAGACACTCGTAACCGACATCATGGTAGGCAAAGACCGCCACTTTTACCGAACCCATTATTCCAGGATTTCCTTGATCACATAGCGGGGTCGGCGGCGCACCTCCATGTAGATCCTCCCGATATACTCGCCGATAAGACCTAACGCGAGGATCTGGAGACCGACGAAGAAGAAAAGAATAGCGAACAGGGTAAAAACCCCCTCTACCTCCGGGCCCACCAGGAGGCGACGAACAGCCAGAAAGACGGCGAAGCCAACCCCGAGGAAAGAGATGAGGATCCCGGCAAAACTTACCACCTGGATGGGTAGCAGCGAGAAACCTGTCAGAAGGTCGAAGTTCAATCGCAGGAGACGAAAGGGAGTATATTTCGATCTTCCTGATGTCCGGGGAGAGTGGGCAACCGGGATTTCGGCCACTGAACCGGCGAAAAAATTGGCCAATACCGGGATGAAACTCGATATCTCCTGACACTGGCAGATGCGTTC
>MGRY01000201.1:9462-14888 GCA_001799045.1 Deltaproteobacteria bacterium RIFCSPLOWO2_02_56_12
GCCGATAGGCGCGCAGCATGCAGCCATAATCCTTCATCTTGACCCCGACGATAAGCGAAGTCACCTGATTGATCAGAAACGAAAGTAAGCGGCGCACCAGCGAATCCTGACGCCCCTCTCTCCATCCACCCACCACGTCGTAACCTTCTCGAATCTTTTCCAAAAGCTTGGGGATCTCCTCGGGGGGATTTTGCAGGTCCCCGTCCAGCGTTACGATAATCTCCCCTCCCGCTCGCTCAAAACCGGCCACCACTGCCGCATGCTGCCCATAGTTTCTATTGAACACAATGACCTTGACGTTAGGATCTTTCGAGTGTAAACGCTGGAGAATCGCCCGCGACCCATCCGTGCTTCCGTCGTCTATATAGATGATCTCGTAGGATTTACCCAGAGGTTCCAGCACACGAGAGAGCCTCTCGTGAAGCCTCTCGATCGTAACCTCCTCGTTATAAATGGGTATAACTACGGAAAGGTAAGAAGTCTTCCCCGTGCCAGTCATGAATCCGCCATCCTGGAGTTCCCGGATGCCGATGTTCCGGCAGTTTTACTGTCGCCCTTTGCTACCTTATCAAGAAATTCTTCCAACGATTTTTTTGTCAGCCTTGCCTCGCGTTCTATTGTTGCCGGAAAGAGGCACCGGAACAGTCCCTGGAAGCGTATGCGGCGGGAAAGAAACACTTCGCCCCTGGGACGAAGCGCACAGGCCAGGATCGCTTGAGCAACCTCCTCCGGCGACCGTAGCCGGGCCACGGGACGCCCGTACTTCTTCACGCCTTCTTGATTCAGCCCGCGCACTGTCCTGGTTACCATACCAGCGCCAGGGGTAACCTCTAGCGCCAGGTCGGTAGCTGTATAATCAGGATAGATCACGCTCACCTTGATATCGGACCCTTCCAGCTCGTATCGCAGCGACTCGGAGAAGCGCATCATAGCGGCTTTGCTCGCCGCATAGACGCTGGCATATGGCAAACCGAACATGGCCGCGCCGGAAGAGATGTTGATGATATGCCCGCCGCCCTGGGCATGCATAACCGGCAACACCGCCTGGATCCCATAAACAGCGCCGTAGAAGTTGATCTCCATCAAGCGCTTAAGAACTTGGTCCGGGGTATGCTCCACAGAGCTGGCATGGCCAATCCCGGCATTGTTCACTAGAATATCTATACGGCCCAATTCCTGCACCGCCCGATCTACCAGGATTTCCACTTGTGATTTAACTGCCACATCGGTTTTGAAGAATAGGGCCTTCCCGCCGCTCTGCTGGATGATCTCTGCCGTTGAAAGGCCGCCGGAGATCGGCTGCTCACGAACATCGGCGATAACAATCCCGGCGCCCGCCGCCGCAAAGGCCACGGCAGTTGCCCTGCCAATACCCGAAGCGCCCCCCGTGATCAGCGCCACTTTTTGCTCGAGACCAAATTTGCTATTCTCCGCCCGCAGCATATTCTTCACGGATTAAATCGTTTCACCACGAGACAGTCATTGTGACCGCCAAATCCGAAGGAGTTTGAAAGGACAGCCTCCAACTTGCCTGTCCTGGCGTGGTTAGGAACATAGTCAAGGTCGCACTCGGGGTCAGGATACTCGTAGTTAATCGTAGGGGGAATCATTTGATCGCGCAGCGCCAAGACGCAGGTAGTCAGCTCGATCGCGCCGGCGGCAGAGATGGTGTGACCGATCATCGATTTAGTCGAGCTTACGGCCAATTTATGCGCGTGCGTGCCAAAGACGGCCTTGATCGCCAATGTCTCGACTCTATCGTTCATCGGCGTGGAAGTCCCGTGGGCATTGACATAATCAATTTCCTCAGGCGGGAGACAAGCATCCTCAAGAGCTCTTCTCATTGCTAAAATAGCTCCTCTGCCATCCGGCGCCTCATCGGTGACCCTGTAGGCATCGCAAGATGTCCCATAACCCGCCAGTTCCGCTAGTATTGGAGCTTTCCGTTCAAGGGCGTGATCCAGCCGCTCCAAGACCAAGACCCCTGCTCCTTCACCAAGAACAAAGCCATCCCGTTCCGCATCGAACGGACGACTTGCCCGCTCTGGCTCTCCATTTCTCCTAGACAAAGCCCCCAGCAAACAGAATAGCTGTAACTCGATGGGAGACACAATGCACTCCGACCCTCCCGAGAGAGCCGCATCCACCGATCCCCTTTGAATGGCCCGCAGGGCTTCTCCTACGGCCTGGGCCGACGAGGTACAAGCTGTCTGGATCGTGGAGCTTGAACCCGTAATGCCGAATCTCCCCGCGACTAAAGCGGTCACGTACTGGGGAAATAACCTCAGGACAAAATTCCCATTCAGATTCTTGCAGTACTCCTTTATATAGGCGGGCACGCTGATTTCCCGGCCGTTTTCCGCGCGGGATCGATAGGCGATCTCTGCCATCCGCTGGAGATCTACCCGCCCGCCGCTGGTCCCTACAAAAATGCCCAATCTGTCACTTCTGTAGTAAGAACCCCAAGCGCATCCTTCGGCGGCCATGCTGGCTGCAGCAAGAGCGAAAAACGCCACCCGGGATTCTTCCGCATCAACACCAAGCCGCGAGCGCACCCTCTGTAGCTCTTCCTCTTCTCTCACCACGGCTGCCATCCGACTGGGCAGTCCGGCAGGATCAAAATGGGTAATCAGTCGAGAGCCGGAAGCCCCAGCCAATGCAGCCTTCCAGTAATTCTCCACTCCAATCCCAATTGGAGTAATAACGCCAACCCCGGTAACAACCACTCTAGGTTTATCCATTGTACTAAAAGCCTGAAAGCATCTCGGCCTTCTAGCTTCCTAGCTTTCCTGCCTATTCGCTATTCGCCATTCGCTATTCGCCATTTGCTATTTGCTATTCGCTATTCGCTACGCGCTAGGCAAGCAGGGAATAGCCGCCATCTACGACAATGACTTGTCCCTGGATCATTTGAGCCTGAGGACTGGCGAGGAAATAAACAGTCTCCGCCACATCCTCAGGGGTCAGAAGACGACCGGACGGCGTACGCTCGCGAACTTTCTGCAAAATTTCCTCACCATCTGGAATCAACCTCCATATCTCGGTCGCAACGGCTCCCGCTGAGACCGTATTGACAGTTATCCCTCTCGGTGCGAGCTCGGCCGCAAGATAACGGGTCAGGCTCTCGAGTGCGGCTTTAGATACCCCGATCGCTCCATACTGCGGAATAACGCGGTTTGACCCCAGGCTGGAGAGAGAGATGATACGGCCTCCATCCGGCATTGATGCGGCTGCCTCCCGCGCGCACAGAAGAAGCGAGCGCGCATTCGTACCCATCACCCAGTCCCAGTGTTTTGCCGTCAGATCCAGCGTCGATCTAAATACGCCCGAGGCGGCGTTGTGGACCAATACATCCAGCCGGCCAAAAAGGCGCTGCACCTCTTTAAACATCGCCCGGATCTGCTCCGCATCCTTGAGATCGGCCTGAAAGAGGAAAACTTCGGCCCCTTTAGAGGCGGCCTCTTGGGCGGTTTTCTCGGCGCCCTCTCGGTCTTGAAAATAGTTGATAAAAAGCTTTGCCCGCTCCTGCGCAAAACGAAGCCCAATAGCTCTCCCGATTCCCCGGGAACCGCCTGTAACTAGAACGATACGGCTTTCCATTGAATTATGACATCAGCACTGTTGGATTATAAGGTTGGCGAACAGGAAAGAGTTTGAAGAGGCGTGAAGGAGCTGGCGTAAGTCTCTAGAAGCGGTGGGCCAAACTTTCCCAGGCTCTTCCCACAGTATCAGAAGAGAGAAGGTCGTAGAGCTCTCCCAAACGCTGGCAGTGCGCCTTCGATTCGGGATCTCTGTTGTCCTGGACAAGAGAAAACAGCAGCGTCGCCTCAGCCATCGTTCTGCCATCGACCTGCGCATGGGCCTTGATGACAGTCCCTCTCTCATCCTCACGCATGAATTGAAGAGCGATGTTAAGTTGATCCCCCGGGACCACGTAGTGTCGAAATGAGGCCCTGAGGATCTGTTTGAGTTCCGGGTAACAAGCAAAATCGTGGCTGCGGGCGACAAAAAACTGGGCCGCCTGATCGAAGCTTTCCAGGATAAGGACACCGGGCATAATCGGGGATTGAGGGAAGTGGTCGGTAAAATAATCTTCGCTCTGACTCACGTTCTTCACAAAAGAGCCCTGCTTGCCCGGTTCAATACTTACAATGCGATCCACTAAAATAAACCTCACTGCGTTTTTTCCCCCACCCTGGTGCTTATAAAATCCACCAAAGACCCCATGCTAAAGAGGCGCACCATCCCCTCCATGATTTTCGGGGAGTTGAGATTCTGAAGCAGCTGCTGAATGACGCCCTCTCGGTCGATCAGCGAAGCTCTAAAACCGACCGACTCTACTTCAGAGATAAGGCGATCCGCCAGCGCTGCGGCAATATTTTCTGCTTCGCCATTTTGTATAGCGACGCCCGTTCGCTCGCCGAGCCAACCAAGCGCCTCCGGGATGCCCATGGTGTGAAGCTGCCTCATCTCTTCGGGGGCAATGCGGACTCCATACCGCTCCTCGAGAATCCGGCTAAACTCTCCCATATTCCTCCAGCTTAATGCCTTTTCCTGAATGGCCTTATTGGGAAGCTCTACCCCAAAGGTCTGCTGCACCCTAAAGCCGATATCCAGAAAATCGATCGATTCAGCGCCCAGATCGTGTACCAAGGAAGCATCAGAAACAACCTTGTCCTCATCCACGCCCAAGGCGTCGACAAGGATCTCTCTTAACGTTTTCTCGACCTCCTCCCTTGTCCACACCTTGTGAGTACTTTTCGCTTCCTGAATCATGGAATCCCCCTTTAATGAACCTATTATGACATGCCGCCATCCACCTTGATTACTTGACCCGTAATGTAACTCGCCTCCTCAGAGGCTAAAAAAACAACCATCGGAGCTACGTCCGCCGGCTTTCCTAGCCGACGCAATGCCAGCCGCTCCCGAACCATACTATCACTATAAGCGAGCACCCCTTGACTCATATCCGTGACGATCAACCCAGGAGCGACGGCATTAACGGTTATCCCCTTAGGTCCCACTTCCGCAGCCAGACTCCTGGTAAAGGCATTGACCGCGCCTTTGGAGGCGGCGTAGTTGGACTGCCCCCTGCCACCTTTGACCGCCGAAATAGAGCTGATATTAATAATTCTACCCCAGCGCCTCATCACCATACTCTTCAGCACTGCCTTGGAACAGTGATAGACCCCAAAAAGGTTTGTCTGGAGGACCTGGTTCCAATCCCTTTCCTCCATTTCCAAAAGCAGAAAATCACGGATGACACCGGCATTGTTCACCAAGACATCCAGATGATCAAACCGTGAGGAGATTTCCTCCACCATCGCTTGGACCTGGTCCGCCTCTGCCACATCCGCGCGCCAGGCGATAGCCCTGCCACCCTTCCCTTCAATTTCCCTAACAACCTCTTCGGCCATTGCTTTGTT
>MGRY01000201.1:14903-16420 GCA_001799045.1 Deltaproteobacteria bacterium RIFCSPLOWO2_02_56_12
TGCCACCGCAGCACCCGCTTCAGCCAGGGCGACAACAATAGCCCGACCAATGCCCCTTGAAGCGCCCGTGACTAGAGCAACCTTTCCGGAGAGATCAATCTTCAACTGCTCTCCTTACCACAATACAGGCGCTCTCTCCAAAGAGACCGACGGCATTGACTAGGGCGACCCTCATCCCTTCTTTTTCCCGCGGTAGGTTAGGAACATAATCCAGGTCGCATTCGGGATCAGGATTCCTCAAATTAAGGGTTGGTGGAATAGTACCACGGTTCAATGCCAACAAACCAGTGATCAGATCCAGAGCCCCCGAGCCCGAGATTAAATGCCCATGCGTTGCTTTCGATGCGCTTATCGGGATGCTTCCCGCACGGGGGCCGAAGAGCCTCTTGATAGCCCGGGTTTCTGCCAGGTCATTGGTTATCGTCGAATCACCATTGGCGGCAATCAGATCCACGCTCTCCACCTTTGCCTCTCGTAAAGCCGAGCTCATGGCAAGACCGAGGCGCTCTGCAACAGCTTCGACTCTTGCCGGATTGCGCTCGATCATGGCATCCCCGGCGGTAGATCCGTAGCCCACGACCTCTCCGTAGATGCGCGCTCCCCTGCTCTGCGCCCGCTCAAGCTCTTCCAGCACTAACATCCCGGCGCCCTCGCCCAAGACAGCCCCACTCCGGGACCGATCAAAGGGACTGCAGAGCCTGCTCGGCTCACCGGTACGGGCAAGGAAATCCAATGTGCAGAGATTGAGAAAGACGAATTCTTCCAGCGGGGCCTCCGCCCCTCCACAAAGCGCTACATCTACTTTGTCCTCCTTAATTGCCAAAAATGCCTGGCCAACGGCCTGCAGTCCCCCGGTACAACCATCGGCTATAACACGACAAAAACCCTGAGCATTATGACCTATGGCGATATGCCCCGCTGCCAGATTCGGCATGGTTTTCAACGAGAAGTCCACCGGATTGATGGAGGTCATGCAATAGGCATTGGCCTTGCCAAGATCCATGGTTTCAGCTACACGGACGGATTCTGCCTCGGCCATCCAGTGAAGAAACACTGAAAAATCAAGTGTCGTGAAAAACGTTCCAAGAAACACGCCGCAACGGCTAGGGTCCACGGAGCCGTTCCTAAGGCCTCCGTCCTCAACCGCCATAGAAGAGGCGATCATCCCGAAGAGCATGACTCGGCTGAAAAGCTTAATCTGTTTACGCGGCAGGCGTTGAAACTGATCTCGCAGCATCGGCTCGGGGATCTCTGCGGCCACAGCCACAGGAAAGCCCTGATTCGCAAGACGGCCGCTTCGCTTTATCGCGGACCGGCCTGATACCAGCCCTGCCCAATGCTCTTCGGCGCCCATGCCGAGAGGAGAAACGACCCCGACGCCTGTTACTACAACCCGTCGCATATCGGTTAACAGTCAATAGTCATTAGCCAATGGATTTTCTTCTTATTATTGATTCAAAAAAGCTTTTTACGACTGACGTTTAACGATTGACATCTTAAGCGTAGTTAAAACCTTT
>MGRY01000201.1:16428-22708 GCA_001799045.1 Deltaproteobacteria bacterium RIFCSPLOWO2_02_56_12
GGCAAATCCAACCTTTTGGCCGTTCTTATCCTGCATGCCGAGGAGTTCCGAATGAACCAGCATCCTCTCACCGGCAGAAACTGGAGCCCTAAAATTCACCTCGTCTATTTTTATCATGAAGCCCACAACCTTCTCCCGGCTCACGACCTCAATCAGGCGACCTCCAGAGGCTGCCATCGCTTCCAGCACGATGGTAAAAGGAACTTGCGAAGGGCTATGAAAGGGGGTAGCAAGATAATCCTCAACTTGCGGAAAAGTCACATGCGTAACGACCTTCCCTTCTCCCTCCAGCGACGAAGAGACGATGCCATCCAAGAAACGGAACTTCATAAGGAAATTATCTCCAATTTCCAGGCGCGGAAATCATATTAGATTCAAGCCCGTTTCGGGAATTGAGCCCTGGGAAGTCGGCGGTTTTTGCCCAGCAGCCAATTCGAGGAGGACCATAGCTATCCCATAATCCTTTGTATGGGATAAAGAGAGGGCATACTTGACTACACCCATCTCTTGGGCAAGCTGGGCAGTTTTTCTCCAAAGGCGAAGAACAGGCGTGCCGGATGTTCCTCTTTGCACCTCTACGTCGCGCCAATCCATTTCCCCGCTCAGGCCCGTTCCCAGCGCTTTAAAGAAGGCCTCCTTTAAGGCGAAAAGAGCCGCTAGACAAGAGTACGGATCCTTTTGTTTCCAAGAACAGCGAAGTTCCTCCGAAGTGAAAATGCTTTCTCGCACGGCTTCCCTGCGTTCAAAAATCTTTCTAACCTTTCCGACCTCGACCAGATCTATGCCGATTCTGAACGGCGCCGGATCAAAGCTTAAACTTTTTTCCCTACTCCCCATCCGCAAGAGAAATATGCCATCGGGCAAATTGATAACCGGGATTAGAAGGATCAAAGTCCGCTTCCCTAAGTCCTGGATTCAGTTGGAGATCCCTGTAGCTATATTCGCCTATGATCACGTTATCCCAGTCGTAAATGGATGCCTGGATCGGCAGGCCATGTTCCTCATCAATGCCTACAACCATCCGGTAAGAACCATACCCTGCCTTTTGCTCACGGGGGAGAACTCCCTCGATTTCCCGGACCTCTCTTCCCATTACTTTTGTTCTTCCCCGATCCATCAAGCGCAGCTCTTTTTTAGCCCACGCCCGCCTTGCATCCCTGCCGATCCGCTCAATAAGACGGCCGATGCCAATCTCAGTGAAAGGAAATCTGCTGTCCTCCAGGATCCGCCAACCCCCCGGGTCGAGCAGGAAAGTAAAAAATCGCGACAATCCTCTCGGCTCATGGATGACTACCTTGTTTTTATTGGCGCCCTCCACGTAAATCGCCTCTCTCCCGTCCGATGGACCGGAGAGCCAACGCATATAAACTTTAAAAGGCCTCTGAAATTTTAAAATAGTTATCTCTTCAGGCCGCCACTCCCCGTCAATTCTTTCCCGCCGGCGAAACAGCGCCGTATAATCTCCCACATGCTCATAGCTCGCTTCCATCTTCTCCAACAATCCAAAGAGTTCGAGCTGGTCGGCTAGAGCAGATGAAAATGGCAATGCGTCAATCGTCAATAGTAAGAATATGAGAACCGGCCAGTTCCTTTTCCACAGCATCGGTAATTGACCGTTCACTGATGACTATTGACTGTGAGGAGAGCGACGTTCATCGACAATGCGCAGCAGTTTACGACCTTTCCTAAGGGTACCTTTTGAAGGGAAGACAAATTCTACATCCGCTAAACCTTGTTCGTATGCCTGCCACGCCAACCTGTGCTCCCGTTTAATGAGCGCGAGAACTTGCGCCTTGATTTTTTCATGTTGGGATTCTCCATCCTGAACCTCCAGCCGGAACTGAAAAGTCTGCTTTCCGTCTTTCTCCCGCAGGGCTACCTGCCAGTCATCGTCGATATCCGGCACAGCCCCAAGGATCTTTTCAAAGAAATCAGGATGGACATTGCCCCAAACAGAGGCCACAATCTCGTCCGAACGGCCCCGGAGCGGTGAAATCCGCCGAAACGGTAGCCCACACGGGCATCTCTCCGGGATCAATCGCGCTACGTCCCTCGTGCGGTAACGGATCAAGGGCATAACGCTTCTGTGGACCGTTGTGATAACCAGCTCCCCATAACCCTCATCGTCCGGGTCAAGAACCTCAACATAAAAATCAAATTCGTTCAGATGATAACCATCTCGGCGCAGACATTCGAAGCCTAGAAGCGTCCCAGCCTCCGTAGAACCATAAGTCATGCATAAGGGGGCTTCCCAAAATGTCTCAATCCTGGTCCGTGCCCGGGTCGTAATCCCCCCACCACCGCCTCCAACCAGGAGCTTCAGGGGATAGGGTCTACCCTCGGCCTCAGCTACCTCGGTAAAGCGCAGAAGCCACGGAGTGCCGCTCATCACGATGTTAAAACGATAGGATGACATCCGGCGGTAGATCTCAGCCGGATCGACACGACCGACGCATAATTCGAAGATCCCCCAATAGGGAAGGACGCGCTGGATCATTTGCCCATCAAGACAGAAACCGTAGTCAAATGTGGAAAGGACGCGGTCCTCACCGGATATGCCATAGATGGCCTTGAGCAGAATCCCCTGTCTTGCATTATAGTCGAGCTCACGCTGGCTCATAAAGATCCGGGTTACGTGCCCCGTCGTCCCGGAACTCTCAATAGCCACCTCCGGCTTACCGCACAAAAAGGACTCAGGTGCTTCGCGGAGCTCTTCCGGCTCAATATAAAAACCTCCCAGATCCTCGAGCCTTCTTACTTTCCCGACTTTTATCCCATGCTGGAGAAACTTCCGGCGGTAAAAGTCGGATCGCTCGGAAGCCAATCGCAACGTACGCCGAAAGGCGATTTGTCTGAGCTGTTTAGGAACTGCAGGAGGAAGGGCGCGAAGATAACTGATGAAGCCTTGTGGAGATAAACTCCCGATCCTTAAGGAGAATTCGGCTATGAGACTAAGATCCATGATTGGAGTAGAGCAAGCGGGAACCGTATCGGCCCAACAGGAAGGCGTCTTTTAATACCAACCTTTTCGGGGCATTTTCCGGTTCTTGCAGGCGAGTAACAAGAAAAACCCGTTTCTCGTTTTGCCAGCGACGGGCAAACTCCCCATCGTCAAGAAATAGTCCCTGCCCTTCGGGATAACCGGAGCCAAGATCGAGATCGCCGCGTTTTCCATTCAGAACATAAATCTGCCGTCCCGTATAGAATGGAAGGCCGCCGCTGTATTCCAGAGATCCCTCATGGATTATAGCTTCTTCTGGCCGGGCCAGGGTATTCAAAGCAAGCGCTACTGGTTTAGCGGAGTGGTGCGGCTCGATAATGAAGAGAAGCTTGACAACTAGCACGCTAATAACGCTGGCGACCCCCATTACCGCAACGAAACCGGCGCGCGGTTTTCCCAGGAAGAAGCACAACAGGGAGAGCGGCAACCCGAGAAGGAGCGCGATTCCCAATCCCTTCACAAGCGGCACAAAGGGCGCAGCCGTCTCGTAGGGAAAAGATGCCCCCTGCTCTTTGAGGATACGGTAATATACGTTGATCTCCGCCAGCCAGGTAAAGACCGCCTCGGAAGTGAGATGCGGGGCCAACAGAATCAAGGCAACTCCAACCGTGGCACATCCTACCGCAGATGCAACGAGCGGCCATTTCAGGCCCGCCGCCGGCAGCTTCACCGCTCCGAAAGACTCATACCATGACGCTCCCACCACGAGACTTAGCGGAGGGAGGGCGGGGAGAATATAATGTTCAAGCCTTGAGGGGGAAATGAAAAAAAACCCGATCACCGTAAAGGCCCACAAGCCCACAACCAGGTGAAGCCGATCCTCTGGCGTTGCAGCCAAGCCGGCATTCAGGAGGCCGTGACGCCATGTCCCCCAGAGAAATAAACTCCAGGGAAAAAACCAGACGAATGCCAGCCCTAGAAAAGCAAAACTGCCTACTGAGACGTCATCTTCAATAAAGGCCCGATCGCTGAGAAAACGGAGAAATTGGTTGTCAACAAAATAAAACTGCAAAAATCCCGGATTTTTCCAGGCAACGAGCAAATGCCAGGGAAGGATCAAAACGACAACAAGTAAGAGGCCCCATTTGAAATGTATCCGGTTCCATGAGATGCGCTCGCCAGAAAACCAGAAGTACAGTCCCGCAATCAAAAGGGGGAAGAGGGCGCCAATGAGTCCCTTGGAGAGAACGCCCAAGGCCATCCCCAGATAGAATAAAAACGGACCGGACCAAACACTTTTGGCCCCTCGCATTTGGTTGAGCATAATCCTGACAAAACCATAAAGAGACAACGTCAATGAGAACACCAAAAGCGAATCAGTCGCCGCCACGCGTGTATAGCGAAAAACACCTACGCTCGTGAGCAGGATAATAGCGGACAACAGACCGGATGCACCGCCATAAAGAAGCCGCCCCATGCGCCATACCAGGAGAGCCGTTCCCAGAGCAGGAAGCGCACTCCATAGCCTAACCGTCCACTCCGACGGACCAACAAGGGAAATGGTGAGAGCCGTAAGCCAGAAATAGAGGGGTGGTTTCTCCAGATAGCGCACTCCGTCAAAGTGAGGGGTAATCCAATCGCCTTTCTCGGCCATCTCGCGAGCGATCGCTCCGTACATGCCCTCGTCCGGATCGAGCAAGCTGATGGCGCCAACCCCCCAAAAAATAAACGGGAAGCTCAACAGGAGGATGAGGAAAAGCTCCCTCCATTTACTACTCGTCATTCACTATTGTCCAAAAGAACGGGTAAATTCGAAGCGGAAGAGGTTGTCGTTTTTGAGAGACCCTTTGTCGGCGGCGTTATTACGATTTTCGTTTCTCAACCGAGCGAAGTCATACCCCAAGAAAAAGGATGAGTTCGACGAAAGCCGGTAAGAGATATCGAACCCGAAAGATAGACTATCCACTAGATTTGCCGAGACTGTTGATCCGATTTGGGACTTAGCCCCTTGAAACCCCAGGAGGAGATCCGGGCTGATCCAACGTGTAAGCTTGGCATAAAAATCGCTACCTTGAGTGCCAATGAAGTGGGACAGGACCGATCCTCTGTTGGTAAAACCCGATGTGTATAAGCCGTGAGTGAACTGGATCTTAGAGGTCTTGGCGTACTCGATGCGGAGATCGAGCTTTGGGTCCCCAAAAAGGCCGGTCAGATAAGTCCCCGCGATGCCGCCCGGCTTATCCGGAACGATCAACCCAAAAAGAGTGTCATCCCAGCCAAAATCGAAATAGAAAGCCGCGTCACGGGCAATCAAAATGAACCGCTCCACATCCGGGATTCTCAGCGTTCCGTCGAATGACATTACGTTGTTGACGTTTACCGGGCTGCGAGGATTGTCGCTACCTTGCGTAACCAGCAACTGTAAGAACTGCCCGGGGTTAGGACTACCACGCCCTTTGCCGCCAAACTGAAACATGCGGTTAAAGCCAAATTCGGCGAATCGTGATGGGGCAAAGCCGACACGCCATCCGCTCACATTGGCGCGAGAGAAATCCCGATCCTCCTCAAGCTGAGCAACGAAAAGATTAGTTTTCACCGGGCCTAAATAGCTAAGGAGCCACGGCAGTCGAAAGGGTTCGGCTGAACCCAGCTTTATCTGATCCAGCGGCAACGCATTATTGGAAAAACTCATCGACCCGCGGAATCCGGGTCCCCACCATAGACTATCCCGGCCCACCTCCAGTTCAGCATTGCCCAGCGTAAGCTTACCGTAACCGTTCAGGAGTTGGCCACGGGATACGTCGCTGTCTCGGATAAATTCCGGCTGATAATAGAAGGATAGAAAATCGCCTATTTGAATTCTCCCGTCCAGGGTTGACGTAGCGTTCGCCCCTTTTTTGAGACGCTGACCAAAATTGTTGACGGTCTTTTGTGATCTGCTGGCGGAACCTATTCCAAACCCTGCATGGTCTATGGGTTTTCCGCCAAAGTACCCGACAGCGACGTTCCGGTTAAGGGGAGTCCTAACTCCCATCTCGGCAAGTTCCGGCCCAAACTCTTCTACAAGCTGGTAAACCAGCTCTTCCAAATAGCCCCTATGGTTGTAATCTCCGTATTTATCCCATTCCAATCGGCGCACTGCCTGGGCCACAATTCGGGCAGCCTCGACTCGGCTGAGGGGCTTGGAATTGAGCAGCGCCTGCTCAGCAAGCCCAGCCAGCACAATTTTTTCCAAAGCGTCATAGACCCATGACCGGTAAATGGAGAATCCACCCCAATTCTTTAAGGGAACATTGGTCCGGTCAAAAGCGTGGACAATCGCAAATGGCCAATGGCCAA
>MGRY01000201.1:22764-22914 GCA_001799045.1 Deltaproteobacteria bacterium RIFCSPLOWO2_02_56_12
GCGACACGCCTACTATTATCCAGTTAGTTGCTAACAGCAAACCGTCCCTTGGAACAAATCACACTAAATTCATTTCTGTGATCTTATCAGAGAAGAAATCATCTTACTGATTACTTCTAGCTCTCTATCAAGGCTAGATTTCGTTTCTCC
>MGRY01000202.1:0-3033 GCA_001799045.1 Deltaproteobacteria bacterium RIFCSPLOWO2_02_56_12
TTATGGTCCACCTCCTGGACCTTGATCTTTTTTCCTTTACCTTGGCACAGTCCCTCTTGGTGCAGAAATTGTTGAAATTGCTTAAGATCGCTCAAATAATTTCTCACAGTGTGAGGAGATAGATTGCGCTCGACGCGCAAATAATTCCCGAATTGTTCGATCAGATCCTCCACGACTGGCCTCTATAAAACCTTTTTATCTTACCATACCATGCGTTTATTGAAAACAAAATCCGCTTCGAGACGCACTTTCGGCCCCGGACAAAATGTGTTATGCGTTTCTCAACCTGTCTCAAATTTATAGCCCGAAATGGAACGTGAAGAGCGAGTCACTTTTCCCAATGACCAGAGCCAAATCCTAAAAGGGGTCCTCCACTATCCGGCCGGGAGCACATTTTCTGCCGCCGCGATCCTCTGCCATGGCATGGAATCCAACAAAGAGAGCGAGAAGCTCGTCGCCTTGGGCCGCGCGCTGGCGCAAAAAGGCGTTCTCGCTCTGCGCTTTGACTTTGCATGCGCCGGGGAGTCGAGCGGAAAATTTGAAGAGATCACCTACAGCGGCGAAGTTCAGGATTTGAAAGCAGCTTTTAACCATATACGCCGGTATCCGGCTCGCAAGATCGGTATCTTGGGTTCCAGCATGGGGGGGACCGTTGCCCTCCTGTTTGCCGCTGAGGAGCCGCGGGTGGCCAACCTGGTAACCATAGCGGCTCCGTTCCATCCGGAAAAAATCACCGATAAACTGCTGACCCGGGAAGAGGTCGAGAACTGGCGCCGATTGGGGCACATCCTTTACCATGGACGGCGGATCAATGTCTCCCTCCTCGACGACCTGAAAAAGATCGATGTTCCCGGGGCCGCGAAAAAAATCTCATGTCCCGTGCTGATCCTCCATGGTGACGCGGACGAAACGGTCCCGGTAGAGGAGGCGGAGGAGCTTTACGCCCAGCTCCGGGGTCCCAAGAAGATCCGCATCTTAAAGGGGGCGGACCACCGTTTCTCAGACCCCAGTCTGCTGACAACCGCGATGGAAGAATCTCTAGCTTGGATGACGCAACACTTGCAGTAAAAGCCGATGCAAAAGGTCTCTGCCCGAATCGCTTTGTTTCTATGCTTACTGGCCGTTCTATTCGGAGCCTGCCGGAGGGATCTGCGCAGCGCGCAGGGCGTGGTGGAAGAGTTTGTTGACCAACACTACGTGCGCATCAATCTTCAGAAGGCAAAGGAATACTCCGTCGGCATTGCCTTAGAAAAAATCAACGACGAGATCCGCTTAACCTCCGGTCAGGTCATCGACGCCACGACGCGCAAGCCCGGGGTCCATTACCGTCTCCTGGAAAAAAAGGAAGGGGAGCGGCGCGCCTCTTTTCTCTATGAGGGTACGATCCGGGCGGAAGATGCCCCTGAGTTTAAACGGCGCTGGCTCATCGCAGCGCGCAAAGAAGCAGACCAATGGCGGGTCTCTAACTTCACAGAATATGAATGACCCGGATTTTCCGAAATGGAGAGTTGAATTCAGGCACCGACCGTCTGGCTGACCACCGGGCTCACCTGAGGTTGTTGGCGCGGGGTCCGGATACTCAGCGCCAGGCATGCCGCAATCACGGCCATCACACCACCCGTCAGGAAAGCATAATTATATTGGCCCGTCCAGACGCGGATCGCTCCCGCACCCGTTGCCGCCAGAGCCGCTCCAAGCTGATGAGAAAGAAAAATCCATCCATAGATGCTACCGACGGAGCGCTTGCCAAAGGTATCAGACGTTATGGCGATGGTGGGCGCCACCGTGGCAAACCAGTCCAGCCCATAGATCACGGCAAAAACAGAGAGGCCAGCAAAATCATTGACAAACGGCAAAATAAAGAGAGAAAGACCACGCAACGCAAAGACAAGCGCAAGCCACTTTTTTGGAGCCACTCGGTCGATCATCCACCCGGAAAGCGTCGTGCCAACGAAGTTGAGCCCTCCCATGACCCCAACGGTTGCGGCCGCGGCAACTTCTGGTATCCCACGGTCGATCGCATGGGGGATTAGATGCGTTCCCACCAGTCCGTTGGCGGTGCCGCCGCAAACAAAATAGCTTCCCGCTAGAAGCCAGAAGGTTGAGGATTTCAAGGCATGCAGAAGCGGAACTCGCTCGGATTTGTCCGATGATCCCAGCGGCTGAGCGGGATCATACGTTTGAGCTGAACCATAGGGTACCAACCCAACATCGGCCGGATCATCACGCATCCACAGCGCCACCAGCGGTATAATCCCAAGGGCAACGGCAAAGAGAAGCAGAGAGCCTCCACGCCACCCTACAGTCACGATAACCGTCATCATAAGGGGAAGAAAGATGAGCTGACCCGTTGAGTTGGCGCTATTGAGGATACCAAGCACAAGCCCGCGGCGCGCGACAAACCAGCGATTGGCAACCGTTGCTGAAAGCACGGAGGCCGTTCCCCCGGCCGCCAGACCGATGACAACCCCCCAGAGAAAAACGAGGTGCCAGTATTCTTGCATGAAGGTTGTCAAGCCGACGCCTACGGCCATAAACCCCAGACTTCCCAGCATGACACGCCGAGGACCAAAACGATCGAGAAGCCAGCCGCTAATGGGGGCGGCAAGACCGTAGAGAAGGAGATTGACGCTTATCCCAAAGGCGATCGCTGTCCGACTCCATCCGAACTCCATCTCCAAAGGATGGATAAAGACCGTAGGGGCAGAGCGGATGCCAGCGCCGACCAAAGTCGAGAGAAAGCTCAGTGATACCGCCACCCAGCCGTAAAAGAATGGTACCGAAAGGGGGAGCCGGGCCTTTGAAGTCATCTCCGCAGGAGTTTCCACGTTCGTCCTAAATAACGCGAATTCTTGGGAATTACAAACCCCAAAATTGGCGACGCTTCGTTGACGCGTCTTGGTGAGACTGATAAAGGATTTCTCAATTGCGCACGGGGATTGTACTACTAATACAAACGAAATAAACAAAGTGACATTAAAAAGAATGAGATTCTTCGCTTGCGCTCAGAATGACACTCTTTTTGTCATGCTG
>MGRY01000202.1:3058-14786 GCA_001799045.1 Deltaproteobacteria bacterium RIFCSPLOWO2_02_56_12
TGTCATGCTGAACGCAGTGAAGCATCTCACGCTGGATCGACGATAATGTAACATGACTTAATGCGTTTGTATTAGTCTTTAAATCAGCCATGAAGCCTCTTTGGATCGTTACTTACTTGGCCGCAGCGATAGGGCTTTATCACCAACCATTGTGGACCATAGAGGAAATTCCCTTTGTTCCTACACCCATTGAGGTGGTTGATCGAATGTTAGAGCTGGCCGAGGTCAAAACGGGAGACATTGTTTATGACTTAGGCAGCGGGGACGGAAGAATCGTGATCAGAGCGGCAAAAAAGTACGGGGCTAGAGGCGTGGGCGTCGAAATGGATCGTGAGCTGGTTGAACTCTCGCGTAAGAAGGCCGCAGAGGAAGGGGTAAGCCACCTGGTAGAATTTCGTTTAGAGGACGCCCTGAAAGTCGATGTTACGCCGGCAACTATCATTACCCTCTATATGCTTCCTTGGTTCAACGCCAAGTTGCGGCCCATTCTCCAGCAACAATTAAAACCGGGCGCGCGGGTCGTGGCGCATGATTATGGCATCGAGGGCTGGACTCCAACGAGGGTCGAAAAACTGCCTGAAATTGAAAAAAGGCCGGGCGGCGCCCTGCATCAACACACGCTCTATTTGTGGAGGATCGAGTAGGGAACTCAACCGATCCACGCGCGAAGATCGCCCGATCGCTCCTTGTTAAGCCTAATCTGCCGCCCCGACCGCTATCGCCTCTTTGAGCGTGAAGGCCCCACTATAAAGCGCTCGGCCGACGATAACCCCCTCCACGCCATCCTTCTCGAGGACCTTTAAACGCCGGATATCTTCCAGGGATGCGACTCCACCGGAAGCGATGACGGGGATCCTGACCGCGCGTGCGAGCCGCAGTGTCTCCTCTACGTTTACCCCCAAGCCGGTGCCGTCGCGGCTGATGTCTGTATAAATTATACGCGATGCCCCGTCTATTTCGCAGCGCTGGGCCAGTTCTACCGCATCCATCGAGGTATCTTCTTTCCATCCTTTGACGGCTACGCGGCCGTAGCGGGCATCGATACCGACAACAATCTTTTGAGGGAACTTCTGACAAACAGCGCGGAGAAAATCGGGTGCTCCATACGCTGCCGTACCCAGGACGACGCGTTTCACGCCCAGATCCAACGATTCTTCGATCGCTTCCAAAGAGCGTAAACCACCGCCTAGTTCTACTGGCACGCCAAAACCCATGCAGATAGCCGCCACCTCTTGCTTGTGGACCGGATGGCCCTCGATAGCCCCGTTTAGATCCACGACATGGAGCAGTTCTGCTCCTTGCTCTACCCAATGTTTTGCCGCCTCCACGGGGCTCTCGTAGTAGATGGTATCCTTATCCATTTCCCCCTGGTAAAGGCGTACGCACCGGCCGTTCTTGATATCGATGGCTGGAATGATCAGCACCGGGCTAGCCCTTTTCTGCGAAGCGGGCGAAGTTCTCCAGGATACGAAGGCCGATCTTCTGACTCTTTTCCGGGTGAAACTGGCAGGCGAAGAGGTGGTCCGTGGCAATACTGGAAACAAACGAGGTTCCGTAAGTTGTGGTCGTTGCGACAACGGACACATCCGCCGGGGTCACATAATAGGAGTGCACAAAATATAGATAATCCCCATCCGATATCCCCTGTAAGAATGGGGATTCTTTCTTTTTCACTATGCGATTCCACCCCATGTGAGGCACTTTGAGACCGTTCTGCGGGTGAAAGCCCACAACTTTGCCGGGAAAGAGATCCAACCCTTTCTGCGGACCAAATTCTTCGCTCTCGGTAAAGAGGAGCTGAAAGCCAAGACAGATTCCCAGAAAGGGCTTTCTCTGAAGCACAACCTCTCGAATCGCTTCCACCAATCCAAAGCGCCTGAGATTTTCCATGCAGGCGCTAAATGCCCCAACGCCCGGAAGAACGACCCCTCGGGCGGAAACGATTTGCTGGGGTTCCCGCGTCACCTGGGCTTTACAACCAACACGTTCCAGCCCTTTCTGCACGCTGCGGAGATTTCCCATCCCATAATCAATGATAGCTATCTCGCTCATGTCCCGCTTCGCTATTTGCTATTCGCTATTCGCTGTTCCTTATAGGCTCCCTTTGGTAGACAACACCCCTCGTATCCGCTGATCGATGCGAGTGGCCCTCTCCATGGCCCGGGCCAAGGCCTTGAAACAGGCCTCGATGATGTGATGCGGGTTCTCACCCTGCGAAACGTTGATGTGGAGGTTCATACCAAGCTGGTTGGCATAGGCCTGGAAAAACTCGTGCGGAAGATCCGTGTCGAAACTACCCACGCGGCCCGGGCGGATTTTCACATGGTAAGAGAGATAGGGTCGCCCGCTCAAATCCACTACCACGTGTGCCAGGGTCTCATCTAAGGGGACGCTTGCCTCGCCAAAGCGGCAGATCCCTTGCTTGTCTCGCAACGCCTCTTTGAAGGCCTGTCCCATCGCCAGACCTACATCCTCCACCGTGTGGTGAAAGTCTACCTCGATATCCCCTTTTGCTTTCAACTTCAGATCAAACAGGCCGTGGCGCGCAAAGATCTCGAGCATGTGATTGAAAAAAGGGATGCCGGTTTCAATTTCCGTCGTCCCGCTGCCATCGAGATCCAGCTCAACCGCGATCTCCGTCTCTTTAGTCTTGCGGCTGGCTTTAGCTGTTCGTCCCATAAAATTTCTCCTTCTTAAACCGTGCCTCCACAGCGCGGGCATGATCGTACAGCCCTTCCATCCGCGCCAGATGGATAATTTCAGGCGCCAAGGCATGCAGCGCCTCTCTACCGGCATGAATCACGCTCGTGCGCTTGAGAAAATCGTATGTCCCAAGGGGCGAGAAAAAACGCGCGCTTCCCCCCGTTGGGAGAACGTGATTTGGGCCTGCCAGGTAATCTCCCAAGGGGGGAGGAGAGTAAGGGCCAACAAAGATGGCCCCCGCATTGCGAATCGAAGGCAGCCACTTGTGGGGCCGTCTCACCAACAGCTCCACGTGCTCCGGCGCTATCGCATTGGCAATCTCAACGCCTTCACTGAGCCCCCGGGAAACGATAATCGCCCCGTATCGCTCCAAGGCTTTGATGGTAATCGCGCGCCGCCTGGTCCCTTGGATCTGCTCAGCCAGCGCCGCCTCGACCCTGCGCGCCAACGCAAGAGAGGGGGTAACGCAAAGCGCCGCTGCCAGCTCATCGTGTTCAGCCTGAGAGAGCATATCCGCGGCCACGTGAGACGGATCCGCATGGGCATCAGCCAAGAGGAGAATCTCGCTCGGCCCCGCAATGGAATCGATATCCACCTCTCCGAAAACCATACGCTTGGCTGCGGCGACATAGATATTTCCTGGTCCGACAATCTTATCGACCCTCGGGACCGTTTCCGTGCCAAAGGCCATTGCCGAGATTGCCTGGGCGCCGCCGATCCGAAAGAGCCGGTCCACACCGGCGAGCCGCGCCGCGGCCAAAATAACCGCCCCATTTTTTCCAATCGGAGAGGCCATCACGATTTCCCCAACACCCGCGACCTTCGCGGGGATAACGTTCATAAGAACCGTTGAAGGATAGGAGGCCTTTCCTCCCGGCACGTAGACTCCCACGCGCCCCAACGGGGTTATCCTCTGTCCTAGAAACAGGCCAAGGGAATCGCGGTAGCCCCAACTCCTCTCCAGCTGGTGCCGATGAAAAGCAGCGATCCTTTTGGCCGCAAGGCTGAGGACTCGAAGATCGCCGCGGGGGAGCAGCTTCATCGCCCGGTCCATTTCCTTTTGCTTCACTTCAATCGCAGATTTGCTCAGGCGGACGCCGTCAAAGAGACGGGCATAATGCATCAGGGCGCGATCCCCTTTTTGCCGCACTGTGCGGATAATCCCCCTTACCAGCTTTTCGATCTTCTCTTCCCTTCTTCCTCGTCTCTCAATGATTCTGCCAAGCAGTTGCTTAAAGCCCCGATCGCTGGTCTTGATAACCCTTATTCTCATCCCTTCAGCCCTTCCGCCTCTAGCACATTGCAAAATGAAAATTGCAAACTGTAAAAGTCAAAATCCTCTCTTTGACAATTTTGCATTTTGAAATTTGCAATCTGCAATGACCTTCTATCCCTTGATCCTTTGGATGTCCGCCCCTAAGGCAGAGAGCTTTCTTTCGATATGTTCATATCCTCGATCCAGATGATAGACCCTGGTAATCTCCGTTTTGCCTTTGGCCACGAGGCCGGCCAACACGAGAGAGACGCTCGCACGGAGGTCGGTAGCCATGACCGGCGCTCCTGAAAGGCCATCAACGCCCTTAACAATAGCCCGATTCCCTTCGAGACGGATGTCCGCTCCCATTCGAACCAGTTCCTGCGCATGCATAAAGCGATTTTCAAAGATAGTTTCTGTAATCACACTCACGCCTTCGGACACGGACATCAAAACCATCATCTGGGCTTGCAAATCAGTGGGAAACCCGGGATAGGGGAGAGTCGTAATATCAACGCTCTTCGCCTTCCCGTCCCCTTTCACCCTGATTTCATCTGCTCCAATGGTCAGCGCAACGCCGGCCTCCTTGAGTTTCAGTAAAAAGGCATCCAGATGATCCGGCCGGGCCCCTAGTATCCTGACATCCCCGCGCGTCAGGGCCGCTGCAACCATAAAGCTCCCGGCCTCAATCCGGTCTGGAATGACACGATGCGATACTCCATGCAGCTCATCCACCCCTTCAATCTTTACAATGTTGCTCCCGGCGCCGTGGATTTTCGCCCCCATCTTATTCAGAACCGTGGCCAGCTCTTCTATCTCCGGCTCCTTGGCCGCATTCTCAATAACGGTCGTCCCCTCAGCCAAGGAGGCGGCCATCATGAGATTCTCTGTCGCTCCAACCGAAGGCAGATCCAGGTAGATCTTTGCCCCGCGAAGCCTCTTCGCTTTAGCCTCCATATAGCCGTGAACCAGATCGATACTCGCCCCCATCTCCGCCAGCCCTTTCAAGTGAAGATTAACCGGGCGAGTGCCGATGGCGCATCCTCCGGGGGTGGAGACCCGCGCAGCGCCGAAACGGCCGAGAAGCGGCCCCATGACCAGAAACGAAGCGCGCATAGTCTTGACCAGATCATAGGGCGCCTCCAGCTTGTGCACATGATCCGCCTGGAGCATAAATTGGCCCACCGCGACAGTCGAATCCCCCTCCTTCTTTACCCTCACCCCGAGACCGGAGAGCAGCTTCAAAGCAGTATGGATATCGACCAGGTCAGGGATGCCCTGATAGTAACAAGGTTCTGCCGTCAAAAGGGCGGAGATCAAGATCGGCAGGGCGGCGTTTTTTGAACCGCTCACCGCCACTTCTCCTTCCAGTCTTCGCCCTCCTTGAATCAGGATCTTATCCATTGTCCTCGCTGTGCGGCTTCGACTGAGCTCGCTCGACTTAGGCTCGCGACCGAAGTCAGCCGAAGTCTCGGAATCCCGGATTACAGATCTCAGGTTTGAATTTTGCCTTCAGTATATCGCATCAGCCGGAAGTTTGCGGGCAACCACGACCCGATCCCTTCCGGCATAGTCTTGGTACACGGAGGCCGGGGAAAAGCGACCGGCACTGGCGATCAGCCGGCAAACGTCGCTTCCCATGTCAGCACCGATCTCGAGCGCCACGATCCCCCTGTCCGTCAAGTAGAGATCTGCCTCCTCCATGATCCGCCGATAAAAATCGAGCCCATCCGATCCTCCGACCAAGGCCAATTTTGGTTCCCAGGTACGAACCTCCGGAGCCAAATTCTGCAGCTCGCTCTGGCGCACATAAGGAGGGTTCGAAACCACCATGTCGAAAAAGCCGCGCTGACCCCTAACGGGACAAAACATATCTCCCTCGATAAAGTGGATTTTCTCGCTACCTCCGTGGCGCAAGGCGTTGGACCGGGCAACTTCCAGGGCTGGAGCAGAAAGGTCCGTCGCCCACACCTCGATGTCGTCCAATTCTTTGGCCAAGCTCACGGCAATGGCGCCGCTCCCGGTTCCGAGGTCAAGAATTTTTATGGGATGATTCTTCTCCAACCTTTTCGCCAGCTCGAGAGTCACCTCGACTAGCAGCTCCGTCTCCGGCCGCGGCACAAGCACCTCCGGGGTCACATGAAAACGCAGCGACCAAAACTCCCGCTCCCCGGTGATGTACGCGAGCGGCTCTCTGCGGGCGCGCCGCTGAAGCAGGGAGAAATAGAGATCCTTCACGGCAGTCTCAAGCGCCATCTCGTAGTCGAGATAGAGTCTCTCTTTGGTGCACCCCAAAGCCTTGCTCAAGAGCAGCTCCGCATCGAGGCGGGCGCTTGCCGCTCCCATTTGGGAGAGAAACTCCGTCCCCTTCTGCAATGCCTGTCGAACCGCGACTGGTCTCGGGGCGAAAGTCTCCTCTATTTGCAGCTCTACTCTCTGCATCGTTTTATCCCGTTGCCTGCAACGCCTCTGCCTGATAGTGCGTGGTCAAAGCATCCAACAACTCATTCAGCTCCCCTTCCATCACGCGTTCCAGCTTATAAAGCGTAAAATTGATCCTGTGATCCGTAACCCTCCCCTGAGGAAAGTTATAGGTGCGAATCCGTTCGCTTCGATCCCCGCTGCCGACCATGAGTTTTCGGGTTGCGGCGATCTTGGATCTCCGCTCCTCTTCTCTTTTCTCCAGCAGGCGCGCCCTAAGGACCTTGAGGGCCTTAGCTTTATTCTTGTGCTGCGACTTCTCGTCCTGGCAGGAAACCACCAGCCCCGTGGGGATATGGGTTACCCTAACGGCCGAATCCGTTGTGTTGACGCTTTGCCCTCCCGGCCCGGATGAGCGAAAGACATCAATCCGAAGCTCTTTTGGATCAATCTCCACTTCCACCTCATCGGCTTCAGGAAGGACAGCAACTGTTACCGCTGAGGTATGAATGCGACCTGAGCCCTCGGTTACAGGAACCCGCTGCACCCGATGGACTCCGCTCTCAAATTTCAACCGGCTATAGGCCCCTTTCCCTTCAATCAGCACAATGATCTCTTTAAGACCGCCCAGCCCCGTAGGATTGGAGTTCATCACCTCAACCCTCCAGCCACGCGGCTCGGCGTAGCGGCTATACATGCGGAACAGGGAAGCGGCAAAAAGGGCTGCCTCCTCTCCCCCGGTCCCCGCCCGGATCTCCAGGATCACGTTTTTGCTGTCATTTGGATCTTTCGGAAGGATCAGGATCTTAATGCGGCTCTCGATTTCCTCCTTCCGCTCCCGAAGAACGGACACTTCTTCTTTCGCCAACTCTCTGATCGCCTCATCGTTTTCGTTGAGCAGCTCCCTGTTTTCCTGGATTTCCCGTTCGACCTTTCTCCACTCCCGATAACAGGTGACAATCTCCTCCAATTCAGCCCGCTCCTTTGCCACCCTGGAGTATTCTCTCTGCTTGTTCAAGATCTGAGGATCTCTCAGCAGGCTTTCCAATTGTTCGTATCGCTTTTCTACTTCCGCCAGTTTGTCCAACATCCTCTTACCGCCCTGTTCCATAAATAAAAAAGGGCAAAGGGAGTCTCGCTGCCCTTTGCCCTTTCTCTTACCTAAGGCTTCTAATAAATCACATGCAGCCTCAAACCCTCCGCCAGACTCAGTTTTTAATCCCGTATTTTCTCTTGAATTTCTCTACGCGACCAGCCGAGTCCATAAACTTCTGTTTGCCGGTAAAGAAAGGGTGGCATTGGGAACAGATTTCAACGTGAATATTCTGCACCGTGGAACGCGTCTCGACGACGTGGCCGCAGGCACAATTGATCGTTGCTTTTTTATACTCCGGATGGATACCCTCTTTCATGATCTTCCCCCTTGTATTTTTATAGCATAATCAGACCCCACCTTCAAATCCTATCCCATCACGGGGTTCCCCTAGGCGAAACCTCTAAGAAGTCCTTCCTGGCAAATGGTTGGATAACGGCTGGCATAGAAATTGCTGTTCCCTAATAACCAGAAAAAACTTTGTTAAAAAGAGCTTAAAACCCGTATTTTACTGACACGATTTGGTACATTTCTGTGGAAACTGACAAAGTTTGCAAGATGAGGTGAAGGTTGTGAGGCAGGGTTCTTGTCGAATTATGATTGTTGAAAGCTTTATTAGCAATGCTAGATCGCTCTCGAGCCAGCTAGCCTGCTTTCCCCTTCCCGTGCAGCTCCTTACGGCAATAGATGCCCCTACGGCCATGGCTCAGCTGCAGCAGGAAGCAGTCGACCTGGTCATCGTCGACAGCTGCTTAAGAGGAAAAACAGATGGTTTTGAGCTCTGCCGGTCTCTGAGATCCAACTGGTCCGACGATCACATCCCTATCATACTCATTTTATCCTGCTACCTCTCGCTAGAGCGCTGCAAAGGTATTTCAGCGGGAGCCGATCTGCTCCTTCACAGACCCGTTGTCAAAGAAGAGTTGTTAAGAATGATTCAGTTGCTGCTCGGGTGGAGATTCGAGGAGAGTGTCAACTCCCGCCCGCAGGTATTTGAAGACCGTTCGCTCCGAAGGTTACATGTGGTGAGTTAGTTTAGGAGGTCAATCGTGTCCATTAAGGTGCTTATCGTGGAAGATCATGCAGATTCTCTGGAGATCCTCGCTATCCAATTACAGGCTTTGGGCTATGAAGTAATTGAGGCAACGACAGGGGAGGAAGGAGTTGGCAAGGCCCAGGTTTATCATCCTGAGATTATTGTTATGGATCTCGGGCTACCCGGGATCGATGGGATCGAAGCCACTCAAAGGCTGAAAAACAATCCTCAGACGACGCACATTCCCGTGATCGCTTACACTGCTTGGCCGGAGGACAAATTTAGAAGCGAGGGGGAGAGGGCCGGGATGTCGGATTTTCTAACCAAACCCACCACCGCTTACCGTTTTAAGAGTACGATCGAGAAGTGCCTTAAGGCAAGAGCCAACTGACTCTGACGATCCGTCCTCGTTTTTAGCTCCCCTGCCTCCTTTCCAACCTATTCCGAGCATTTTCTTAATCTTCCAACAGGCGCAGCGGTCTGAACGCCATAGCGTCTCGTCATGCGATTCCCTCTAATCTTTGACAGAAGGGTTGGAGGACAAGAAGAAAAGATCATGGTTCGCAGGCCGTTGCACTCGCCGAGGATTTGATTTAATGGAAATCACAATGGGGCAGGTTGAAAAGGGCAACCGGGCCGGTGAGATCTGGGGTGGGCTCGCAGCCATGCTGGTTGCACTCCCATCATCAATCGCGTTCGGTCTGGTGATCTACTCGAATCTGGGTCCCGATCTTGCCGCGAAAGGAGCCGTTGCGGGCATTCTTGGCGCGATCGCGCTGGGGATCGTCGCGCCCGTGTAAGGAATCATGATATGTTGGCTCAAGTTTCCGCCAGACGCTTAAGGACGCGGAAGAGCTTGAAAGGTCTGGAGGCAGGTTATAAGATTTATATTTGTTTCCATTTTGATTAAAGGGAGGGCTGTTATGGCTGGAACAAAACGTTCTGCGGGTTTCACGCTTTGGATCGTCCTGGTCCTAAGCGTAGGGGCGGTTTCGGTTCAAGCGCAGGAATCTTTTTACAAAGGCAAGACCATGCGCATCATCGTCGGCGCCCCGCCAGGCGGCGGCTTTGATGCCTACGCGCGCATGATATCCCGGCACATGGGGAAGTATATCCCCGGTAACCCGACTATCATTGTCGATAACATGCCCGGGGCGGGGATGATGATTGCAGCTAACCACATCTATAAAGTAGCAAAGCCCGACGGCCTGACGATCGGCCATTTCACCGGCAGCCAGACCATCAGCCAACTCATCGGGCAGCCGGGCGCAGAGTTCGACATGCGCAAGTTTGAGTACATCGGCACGCCGATCTCAGACCATTTCTCATGCGCCTTTACGCGGGCAAGCGGCATAACAAGCACGGAGAAGTGGTCGACATCGAAGCGGCCGGTAAAGATGGGCGGCATTGGTCCCGGTAATCTGACCGATAACACGATAAGGGTCTTGAAATGGGCTACCAATTTCCCCATTCAGCTCGTCTCCGGTTATAAGGGAACAGCGCCTATACGACTGGCCATGGAGGCCGGCGAGGTTGAAGGATCCTGTTGGGGCTGGGACTCCATCAAGTCGACCTGGCGCAAAGCGATCGAGTCAGGCGACGGAATAGTCGTCATTCAGGCCGCTCCGAAACCCCATCCCGGGCTTCCCACCGTCCCGCTGGCGATCGACTTTGCCAGGAACGACGAGGGACGGCAGCTAATCGACGCAGTGATTCATGGAGGGAACATCGTGGAGCGAAGCTACCTCCTCCCGCCCGGCACGCCCAAAGAGCGCGTGGAGTTACTCCGGCGCGCCTTTGTGAAAACCATGGAGGACGCAGACTTTATTAGCGAAGCCAATAAGTCGAATCTAGGACTCGGTCCCGTCACAGGAGAAGAGCTTGAGCGACGGATCAACGGCTATTTCAAGCTCGCGCCGGAACTCAGAACGAAGCTTAAAGAAATCTTGTTTGGCTGATGTGGAAGTCTTATTATGGCGCCGTTATTTTTTATATAGATTATCGATGAAGCCGCTTTGATCCAGCTCCTTTAATATCGAGATGTTGATAAACTCCTCCGGCTTCATGCCTTTGGCCTTGGGGTTTCTCTTTGCGACATCTTGGAGCTGGAATTCTATCCCCTTGAGAGTGGGATAGGGTTTCCGTTCGGTCAATTTTTTGTATGCCCCATAGGTCTCATCGAGGATTTCCTGATCGGTAATTTTCAAACGCTTTCCCAGTATTGCTTTTGTCCTTTTCTCGTCGGTCATCCACAGATGGATGCCCGCAATGAAAGCTCGCATAAATTTCCTGACCGTCTCTGGTCTTTCTTTTATTAAGCGCTCGGTGGTAGCGACGGTTTCATGCTGGTACGGCAATCCCAAATCCGCCATGTCGGCGAGGATGTTGAAGCCCAACTTTCTCGCTGTAATATCAAAGGGCGGCGAGATTACCGTCGCCTGCACGCTGCCGCCTGTCAGACCGGCAAAACGGGTTGTCTGGTCGCCTAACTGGATAATCGCCACATCTTTATTGGGCGCCAACCCGTTCCTTTCCAACGCGTACCTCATGGCCAGATCCGAGGTCGTGCCATACTTACTGATAGCGGCCTTTCCCCCCTTTAATTGCTCGAATTTTGTCACGTCTTTTGCGGCCACGATACTGTAGGGCAGCGTGTTCATGTAGCCACCTATTATGGTGAGGTCCGAACCGCCCAAACGGCCATTGATGATTTCAGGTCCTGCGGTCACGGCGAAGTTTACGCCGCCGGCGATAGTCGCCTGAATCAACTGCGACCCTCCCTGGAAAAATACCAGGTCCACATCCAATCCATACTTTTCATAAAGCCCGCTATCTTTGGGAATAAACGCGTGGGCCAGCGGGCCGCTTATCCCGGCGACTCCAACGATAATCTTTTCGAGCTTCTCCTGGGCAAAACCGGTCGCGCTCCAGGCAACAGACATTAACAAAAGACAAGATGCCAGAAAGCTTTTTCTTTTCATTGCATTCCTCCTCTGTTGGGTTTCCAACAGGCATAGATAGAAAACTTATTGTACCAGACTATCCGACCATGAATAGGCATGTCAATTGCACGGATTTGACATCCCCTCCAGCTTGGGGTAATGGGGGCTCAGAATAATGGGATGAATGAAGGGGCCATCAGCCGACTCATGTCTCTCCAGTGGAGATTTACCACGGCACGCCTCGTGCGGGTAGTGGGCGCGCTTCTAGCCGCCGGTCT
>MGRY01000203.1 GCA_001799045.1 Deltaproteobacteria bacterium RIFCSPLOWO2_02_56_12
CTTGCTCATCGCCCAGCTTGCCGCCCAGCTCTACGGGCTCAGCCTGGCGAGCCAGGAGCGTCAATAGTAAATGGTAAATCGTCAATAGTCCGCCACCCTCCCCCAATGGCAAATGACTGTTGACCATTGACTATTCACGAGTAACTATTCTTTCAAGAGTTTCTTGATAGCAGCGCCTAATTCACGGTGGGTAAAAGGCTTGGCAATGTAGTCGTCACAGCCCGCCTGGAGACATTTCTCTTTATCTCCCGGCAGCGCCCTTGCCGTCGCGGCCAGGATTGGGATCGTTTGGGTCTTCGGGTTCTTGCGGATCGCAGTGGAGGCCTCGAGACCGTCCATCTTGGGGAGAGAAATGTCCATAATGATCAGATCGGGCAGAGAGGAGGAAGCCTTTTCGACTCCTTCCTTGCCGTCCTCGGCTACAATGGATTCATAGCCCAGAAACTCGAGTTCCTTTTGAATGACATCAATAGTCGCCGGGTTGTCTTCGACCAAGAGGATCTTCCTTTTCATCTCGAGCTCCTTTAATTTAATTGTGATATTGTAACACAGCAGCACCGCCAAAAGCCACCAGAGAATTTGCTTTCCACTGAGTGAGCGCGCACAGCACCAGGCTACAGGTCAAAACGGAGCTTTTGGGTCATCTCCCCTATGAATTCTTTATAGCGCTCCAGCACGACCTGCCTTCTCAGCTTTAGCGTCGGCGTCAACTCCTCCTTTTCCACCGTGAAGTCGTGCGGGAGAATCCGGAAGCCCCGGACCGCCTCGAATGCCGCAAGCTCCTTATTTTTCTGTCGTATCCTCTCCTTTACCAGGGCAAGAACCCGAGGATGGGAGGCGATCTCTTCCGGACTATGAAATACCAATCCTTCACCCCTGCCCCACTGCCGGATTTCCTCCTGATTCAGCGTGACCAGCGCCAGGAGATGAGACTGGCGGTCGCCGATGACCATAGCCTGACTGATCCAAGGGTCCGTTTTCAGAAGATTCTCAATTGCCTGCGGCGCAACCTTCTTTCCGCCTGAGGTGACAATGAGGTCCTTCTTGCGGTCCGTGATGCGGAGAAATCCATCTCCGTCGATTTCCCCGATATCTCCGGTATAAAACCAACCGTCCCCATCCATGGCCTCCTGAGTCCCTTTGGGATCTCGATAATAACCCTTGAAAATATTGGCTCCTCGCAGCAAAACTTCTCCATCTGATCCGATCCGGCATTCCAACCCTTGAAGCGGCAATCCGACCGTACCGAATTTACACCGCCTGGGCCGGTTGACGTGGGACACCGTGGAGCTCTCGGTCAGACCGTATCCCTCAAGGATGAGGATTCCCAGGGAATGGAAAAATTCTGCGATCTCAGCGGCCAAAGGGGCGCCCCCGGAGATAGCGAGGCGCAGCCTTCCGCCAAAGCTCGAGTGGATTTTAGAAAATACCAGTTTGTGGGCCAGCGAGCCAGCCGCACGAAGAAACCAAGGGATTTTCCCCTTCTCTCTCTGATAGCGGCTGATCCGTCTACCGACGGAGACCGCAGAGCGAAAGATGGACCTCTGGAAGACGCCGCCTGTTGCCGCTCTGGAGCGGATTCGGCTGTAGGCGTTTTCGTAAATTCTCGGAACGGAAAAGAGAAGCGTAGGGCGAACGACCAGAAGATCCTTGGCGATGGTTTCCATAGAGCGGGCAAAGCCGCAGGTGTACCCTTTGGCCACGATCATAAAATGTTCCAGCCGCCCGAAAGAATGGGCAAAGGGCAGAAACTGGAGAACGACGTCCTGATCCGTTGTTGGAACAGCCGCATCAACGGCATCGATCATAAAGAGATAGTTCGCATGAGTCGTAAGAACCCCCTTGGGCTCCCCGGTTGTACCGGAGGTATAGATGATCGTAAGGTCGTCTTCCGGACACAGGGAACCGGCCAGATGCTCAAATGCCCCATCGTGGCTCTCGCCGTAGCGCCGGCCCATCTCCTGTAGCTCATAAAGGGAGAGCGCCCTCATCGGCTCTGTGCCGGAGGCAGTGGATTGGTTTCCCGGGTCTATTACGACGATCTTTGTTTCTTGAGGAAAAGAGGGCCCGAGGGGATTCATTTTTACGAGCTGCTCCGGAGATTCGACGAAAAGGATCGTGGAGCCAGAGTGGCTGAGGATATGGGAAAGCTGGGAAGGGGTGCTGGAGGAATAAATAGGCACGGTCAAAGCGCCGATGCAAATGTTGGCCCAATCAATTAAACTCCATTCGACCCGATTGGCCGAAAAGATCGCTACCCGATCCCCCTTCTGCACCCCCAGGGAAACTAATCCGAGAGCGATTTCCCGCACCCGGCGCAGCGCCTCCTGCCATGTGTAGCTTTCCCAATGGCCATTCCTGGCAAAGCGGTAGAGGACGCGATCTCCGCGTCGCCCGGCCTGGGAAAGAAACATCTCGGCAAGACTTCGATACCTCACATCAGCAGTATAAAACAGCAAATGGCGAATGGCGAATGGTCCTCACCCGACCCATTGACTCTAATTGCTATTTGCTATTTGCTATTTGCGCTGTGACAGTTATCGGTTTAACCGGCGGTATCGCCACGGGCAAGAGCACCGTGGCAGCCATGCTGCAGCAATTGGGGGCAAGGATTATTGACGCCGACGCGCTTGCCCGGGAGATCGTCGAGCCCGGTAAAGAGGCCTGGCAAGAGATTGTCTCCGCCTTCGGCAGAGAGATCCTGCGAGCGGACCAATCCATCGACCGGGGAAAATTGCGCAAACAGGTCTTTGAGGATCAGCAGGCAAGAAAACGGCTCGAATCCATTACCCATCCCCGCATCAGGACCCTCGCCCAGCAGAGGATTCAGCAACTGGCGGCGGAAGGCGCCGAGATCATCGTTTATGTGGCGCCCCTGCTCTTCGAGAACCAAGCCCATCTCTGGCTCCGCCCTGTGATCCTGGTGGCCTGCGATCTGGCGAAGCAGAAAAGGAGGCTACGGGATAGGGATAAACTCACCGAAGGGCAAATCCGGCAACATCTGAAGGCTCAGATGAGCCTGGCAGAGAAGAGAAAACTGGCCGATTTCATTATCGAGAACAACGGCACCCTCGAAGAGCTGAAAAGGAAAGTGAAAGAGGTATGGGAGAAGATCACAAAGCAGGCAGCAGGCAATAGGCAGTAGAAGAAAACCAAGAATCTACTGTTGCCTGTTGCCTCGTGCCTCTCGCCTTTTAGTCACTTGATGCGCTCCAGATATTTCCCTTCTGAAGGATCCACCCGAACCCGATCTCTCACCTGAACAAATGGAGGAACCTGGATCGTGATACCGGTCTCGAGCTTGGCCGGCTTGTACGAGGAGCTCGCGGTCGCCCCCTTGAGGCTTGGCTCCGTCTCCACAACCTCCAGATCAACGGTGGACGGCGGACTGATCCCCACGGGCTTACCCTCAAAGAACTCGATCTCCACAACCTGATCGGGAAGGAGATAAAACAAGAGATCCCCGATCTCCTCCGCAGCCAATGAGGTCTGTTCATAGTTCTCGGTATCCATGAAGGTATGGAGGTCGCCTTCGTGGTAGAGGTATTGCATCATGCGGGTTTCCAGCATGGCCTGTTCCAGCCGGTCCTCCGAGCGGAACTTGCGCTCCGTCCCTACTCCCGTCTTAAGATTTTTCATCTTTGTCTGCATAAACCCGCGCTTGTTGCCGGGAGTCAGATGGTTCACCGAAGATACCCGGTAGAGGTCCCCCTCATAGACGATAATCATACCGGGTCTGATTTGCGTTGCGTTGATCATACCTTCACTTTTTCATGCTTTTCCCTTAAAGGCAACCGGCGCTAGGCGTAGAGGCCGCGCCAGAGCATAGCTCTTGCCACCCGGCTTACCCCAAGCATCAGGGCTGCCAACCGCATCCCCACCTTATCTCGTTCGCTTATATCGAGAACTTCGTGGAAGGCCCGGGTTAAAATCTCCCTCAGCCTCTTGTTCACCTCTTCCTCGGTCCAAAAAAAGTTCTGCAAATCCTGCACCCACTCAAAATAGGAGACGATGACTCCACCGGCATTTGCCAGGATATCGGGAATCACAAAGATGTCCTGCTCTTTTATAATATCATCCGCCTCCAGCGTTGTGGGGCCATTCGCCCCTTCCGCCAGAATCCGGCATTTTAACCTCCCGGCATTCTCCCCCGTGATCTGCATGCCCAGGGCGGCCGGTACCAGGATGTCGCAATTCAGTTCTAGGAGATCGGTATTGCTAATTGGCGCACCGAAAGGGCAGCCGCTTAACTCAGGGTTTTTGGCTGCATATTCGAGGATCCGTTCGACCGGGAGCCCTTTTGGATCATAAAAACCGCCCGTCCTATCGGACACTGCAATTACCTTCACGCCCACGCTAGCCAGTTCCTTTGTCGCCACGGAACCCACATTGCCAAAACCTTGTACAGCAGCCGTGCAACGGGAAAGATCTACGCCGAGATGTTTGGCAGCCTCCATAATAGAGTAGACGAGTCCTCGACCCGTAGCTTCCTTCCGCCCTAAAGTGCCCCCAATCTCCACCGGCTTTCCGGTGACGATCTCCGCGACCGCGTGCCCCTTATGCTGGCTGTAGGTATCCATCACCCATGCCATCACCTGTTCATTGGTCCCCATATCCGGCGCCGGCACGTCCACATCAGGTCCGATGAAATTTAAGATCTCAGCCGTGTAGCGTCGCGTCATCCCCTGCAGCTCATTGCGGGAAAGCTGCATAGGATCGCAGGCAACCCCTCCCTTGGCCCCGCCAAAGGGCAACCCGACAAGCGAACATTTCCAGGTCATCCACATCGCGAGAGCGGAAACTTCCCCGAGGTTCACATCGAGGTGGTAACGGATACCCCCTTTAAAAGGACCCAAGACATCGTTATGCTGAACCCGGTAGCCGGTAAAGACTTGGACCCTACCATCATCCATGCGCGTCGGGACGCTTACGATCATGGCGCGATCCGGTCTTTTCAGTCTGATTGCCACATTGCCGTCAAGATTTAGTCTTTCGGCGGCAACTTCGAACTGCCTGACCGCCATCTCGCTCGCTGGGCTGCGCCATTCTATCGTCGCCATAGTACCCTCCCCCTTTATCCCTTCCCCATCTTGGATTTTAGATTTCCGATTTTTGATTCAATCCAAAATCCCCAATCCAAAATCCAAAATGACCTTCAACCCTTGAACCCTTCATCCCTTGAACCCTTCGCCTTCGGCGTATTGCAAAATGAAAAGTGCAAAATGCAAAAGTAAAAACGTGGATGCTATCTCATTTTAAATTTTTCAATTTGCATTCTGCATTTTGCATTACATCGTCTATCCCGGAGGCCAACTAAAAGATCGCCCTCCCAGCATGTGAAAATGGATGTGATAGACGCTTTGCCCTGCTCCAGGTCCGCAGTTGAGAACCACGCGAAAGCCGTCCTCAGAGATCCCCTTATCCTTCGCCAACCGGGTAGCCGCATAAAAAATATCCCCCATAAGCCCCTTATCCCCCTGCTCTAAATCGAGGAGCGTCGCGATGTGTTTACGAGGGACGATCAGGATATGGACCGGCGCCTTGGGGTGGATGTCCCGAAAGGCCACAACGGACTCGTCTTGGTAGACGATATCCCCTTTGACATCGCCTTTGATGATGCTGCAGAAAAGACAACTGTTCACTTCATCTCCTCCCTCGAACCGTCCTCCAGTTCATTGCCCTAAATCTCAGGCGCCGCCTCTTTTCTTTTCCTCCTCGTCGGGACAAAAGGCAAGAATCTTTCCTCCGCTGATCTCGAGGGGTATGCCCTGGAGGAAAGCCCCGAAGCAGGGGCCCCAAACGCATTCTCCAGTTGCCGGCTCATAAGTCGCTCCATGGTTAGCGCAGATGAGATAACGTTTATCCTCGGTAAAGAACTGGTTGTCTACCCAATCCATCGAGATCGGAATATGGCAGCAGCGATTGACATAGGCGTAGATATTCCCCTCGTAGTTCAGCAATACCGCCTCGACAGCCTTCCCGCGGCATCTCAAAAGAAATTTCTTTGTCGTTCCGTGCGCGAGCTCGCCGGTTCGAGCCACTGCTTGACCCCGCCGCCCTTTTTTCTTCGTCCTTCGCACCATCCTCTGCAACTCAATCGGCGAGAAAAGAGATGTCTCCCGACGGGCAACCCACCAACACCTCTCCCTGGTCTACCTTAACTGGAAGAGGATAGAGGGAAAGGCCCTTGCATGGCCCCTCCAGGCAAAGTCCCGAAGCAGGCTCATAAAGCGCGCCATGCGTCAGACAGACAAGGTGACTGCCATTCTCGGTAAAAAACTGATAGCGAACGAAATCGAGGGGAGTGGTCATGTGACGGCAGCGATTCACATATGCGTGAAATGTCCCTTGGTAATTGATGAGGAAAGCATCGACCCGATTCTTCTGGCAGATCAGCCAAAATTTCTTGACCGATCCCGGCCCCATCTCCTCCACCCGGGCGATCACCCTCCCACCCCCTCTGCTCTCCTGCTCCATCCGGGCCTTATCGCGGAGGAACAAAACCCTGCGGATTGACAAGCCCAAAAGGTAGAGGAACAAGAAGAAAAGAGAGAGGTAGATGGTTAAAGCCATGGAGCTTAACACAGTGCAAAACGAAAATTGCAAAGGTCAAATTGCAAAGTTAAGACTAACCTCAAGACTTAGAAACTCCACCTCATTTCGCATTTTTCAATTTGCACTTTGCATTTTGAACTACGCTTTAAATTACTTCGACTCCTTCGTGGTCGTCTCCCGGATGCGCTTTACCTCCTGCGGGGTCTGATTCCCCTTGAGCCCCATGACCGACATGAGCTCGCTCGCCATTTCGGCAGTCACCTGATCCTGGATGCTTCCCTTGCCCTCCGGATCCGCCTTGAGAAAAACCAGGATCTTCTCCTTGGGGACTCCGGTGGCCGCTAGGCCATCCAGAAATTCTCCATATCCCACCCGACCCCTAAGCTCCTCAACCCGAGCCAGGAGCTTTTTACAATCACCGCAGGTCTTGCCCCAGAATCCTCGCCGCTCCCCGCAGTAAACACATCGCCCCATTTCTGCACCAACAAATCCACAATAGCCAAATCAGGCGAAAAATTCACCTTTTCTCGGCCAGAATTCTCGCCAACATCCCCTGGAGGTTCGGTGTCAGGATCTCGTTGGAGGCGACAATCCCTCGATACCGGGTATCTTCCTGATTAAAAACCAGTCCGCGACCGCCTCCGTTCACTACCACACCTCCCGCCTCCTCCACGATCAACGCCCCGGCGCAGACATCCCACTCGTGGAGCGAACGAAAGGTCAGCGTCCCGTCTCCCTCTCCCGCCGCCACCATAGCCAGGCGATAAGCGATACTGCCGATGGGCTCCAGCCGGCAAAGATCGGCGAACGGCTGAAACTTCCGGCGCGGCTCCGAGCGGCTGACGAGCAGAAACGCGCCTTCCATTTTTTCGCGCTGAGAGATGTGAATCGGCTGATCATTCAAAAACGCCCCGCACCCCTTGACTGCGCGGTAGAGCTTTTCTTTGACCGGGTTGTAGACGATTCCCAGGACCGGTTGTCCTTCCACCACTAAACCGACTGAGACAGCGAACTGCGGCACACCAGCAATAAATTCCTTAGTCCCATCGATGGGATCGACGACCCACACACGAGAAGAGCCGAGTCTTCTGAGGTCGTCCTTGTCCTCCTCGGAGAGCCATCCATCCTCGGGATAACGTCCCCGAATAATCTCCCGGATTTTGCGATTAGCTTCGAGGTCCGCGGTGGTCACGGGATTGCCCTTGCTCTTCTCTTCGATCCGATAATCCTTGCCGAAAAGGACCATAATGATCGCTCCCGCTTCCTTTGCCGCCCTCACCGCAATCTCGAGCTCTTCGCTGAAAGGATTCTCTGCCTTCAACACCTCACTGCTCATTTTTCTCTCTCACCCCCTATGGACATTAAACAACATAAGTCAGACAATAGACAAGAGCCTCACAGGATTTTCATGCGTCTGCTTGGTCCGCTCGGATTGTTATTGATCCTTCTGGGAGAAGGATTGAGTTTCGTCCACATCCTTCCCTGGTCCCAATATGTCTTCCCGCTATTTTGGTGCGGCTATATCCTGCTTCTCGATTCTCTCAACCTGCGGCTCCGGGGCTATTCCTTAATCTCCAGCCGTTCGGGAGAAGTCCTCCTGATGCTGCCGGCCTCCGCCTTCTACTGGTATCTCTTCGAATGGTACAACATGGTCATCCAAAACTGGCTCTACATCAACGCGCCGCCGGAAAAATGGATCCAGATCGCCATGAAGATTGTCTCTTTCGCCACGGTGATTCCCGCGCTCTACGAGACTACGGATCTGCTCGGCGTCCAGTCATGGGGGAAAAAAGCGGCCAGGACTCGGCCCCTGATCCCCGGACATCGGCGGAATTTTTCTCTTATCTTTCTTGTCTTGGGCATCTTCCTCTCCTTTCTCCCGTTTATCATCCCTAAACTATTCTTCTGGTCCGTATGGGTCGGCCCATTCTTTCTGCTCGACTCGATCAACGATCGGTTGGGTCGCCCCTCGCTGCTCCGTGACTGGCAAACAGGAGAATTCGGCAGGACTGCTGTCTTTCTCGCCGCCGGTTACAGCTGCGGCTTTTTCTGGGAATTTTGGAACTATTGGGCCTACACAAAGTGGATCTACACGGTTCCCGTTCCTCCGATGGCGCGCATTTTTGAGATGCCTATCCTGGGGTTTTTGGGCTTCGGCCCGTTCGGTCTTGAAACATTTGCCTTCTGGACCCTGGTGTGGGGAAAAAGAAAATGATCGGCCAGGTTTTTGTCAAAGCGGCCCAGCTTACGCCGGGATCCGCGCAAGGTCGCTACTCTTCTCCGCTCCCGCCCGGATCATCTCCGCGATGGCCCTTTCGGAATCGCCCGGCCGGATATCCACGCCTCTGATCGCATCCTCGAGCAGCACCGCCTTGAACCTCTCTTTGATACTGTCGAGAATCGTATGCTTGACGCAATAATCGGTCGCCAATCCACCCACGAAGAGGCGCACCGCACCGCACTGCCGCAAAAGCTCGGCCAGCTTGATTCCTCTCACATCTGTCCCCTGAAATCCTGAGTAGCTATCCTCCTCGTATTCCATACCCTTGGATATAACAACTACACCATCTGGGAGAGCCAGATCAGGGTGAAACTCCGCCCCCTTGGTCCCCTGGATGCAGTGAGGCGGCCACACGCCGCCAAAAGTTTTGAAATGGCCGGTCTTTTCAGGATGCCAGTCGCGCGTGGCAAAGATCGGCATGTTCGCCGTTTTGAATCTCTCAATATAGCGGTTTAGCGCCGGCACAACCTTATCCCCGTCTGCAACCGGAAGCGCCCCGCCGGGACAGAAATCGATCTGCACATCGACGATGATGAGAACATCCTTGCCTTTCGAGGTGAGCCGTTCGGCTGAGCGCTCACGACGAAGCCTCAAGGTCGAACCTTGCATAGGGATTCATTATAATGGAAGATGAAGTTGTTTCAATACTATGGCATTAAAAGCAATTTTCTTTGACGCCGCTGGGACGCTCATCAAGACCACAAGGCCGGTCGGGGAGAGCTATGCCCTGCTGGCAAAAAAACACGGCATGGAGGTTTTACCCGAAGAGATTAGAGAGCGGTTTCGAGTCTGTTTCTCTTCCGCTCCGCCGCTGGCCTTTCCCGGGGCAGAGGGCCGCGAGATCAAGGGTCTGGAGCGGCAATGGTGGAAGGAGCTGGTAAAAAAAATATTCGAGCCCTACGGACAGTTTGCTGACTTCGACAACTATTTTTCCGAACTCTTCCATTATTTCAGCAAGCCCGATTCCTGGTCTCTCTATCCCGATACCGTCGAGACGCTAGCGGCTTTGAGGGAGCGAGGGTTTATTCTCCTGGTGATCTCGAATTTCGATTCCCGCCTCCTCCCTATCCTGAACGGTCTGGGCATAGTCTCTCAGTTTGAATCCGTCGTCATATCGAGCCAGGTTGGATTCGCCAAACCCGCGCCTGAGATATTTCAAGCTGCCCTGGGGCTTTACCGCCTCAAGCCCGAAGAGGCGCTGCATGTTGGGGACAGCCCGGACAAAGATGCGGCGGGGGCCAGCGCTGCCGGTTTGACAGGGGTGCTGCTGGACCGAAGCGGGAGGGCGGTGCGAGATTCTTTTCAGTGCGTCAGAAATCTTAAAGAGATATTGTCGCTTGTCGATCGCTCGGAGTAGATATGGCCAAAGAAAAACCCAACATCAAGCTCGGCCTGCCCCATGACTACCGCACCCGCGCCCTGGTCGAGGGGGAAGTCGGCATCGAAGGCTACCAGGCAGATATCGTCCACGATTTTGCCTCCCCGGGGGAGCGCCACTACCGCTTCGCTCAGGGGGAATTCGACGTCGGGGAATTTTCCGCCGCCACCTTCCTAAGGAGCAGGGAAAAAGCTCCCCGTTTTCTCGCTCTACCGGTCTTTTTCGATCGGGGCCCGCGACAAAGAAATATTTTTTACTGTGAGGGCAAGCTCCAACACCCCGGCGAGCTCAAGGGGAAGAAAATCGGCTGTTTCCGCTACGGAGCCACCGCCGTGGTGTGGGCGCGCGGTTTTCTTCTCGACGAGTATGGTCTCAAAACAACAGACATGGGCTGGTATGTTTCCGGGCAAGAGGTCTATATCGGCCGGGACTTGCCTGTCAAGGTTGAGAGGCTGGAGCCGCCGACACCTTTTGGCCAGGAGAAAGCCGTTCTCGCCCGACTTGTCAGCGAGGGAAAACTCCATGCGGCCCTGGTGGCAGGAGATATCGGCTACCTGGGGATTTTCGGCGGCGGCTTGCTGCCTAAAATCATGGGCGAGTTTCCCGGAGTCAAGCCCTTGTTCGAAAATACCGAGGAGATCATCCGCCATATCAAGCAAACGCGCATCTACCCTATCATTCACCTGATCGCCATGAAGACAGAGATAGCCGAAAAACACCCCGACCTGCCGGCAAAACTCATTCAGGCTTTTCGCCAGGCGAAAGAATTAGGGGTGAAGAAATACATGAGTCCCGAAGAGATTGCCGGATACGAGAAGGAGAAGGCGGTCCTGGAAGAAGATCCCTATGCCCACGTCCTGGGGGAAACCGAGAAGAGAACGATGCGGGCTCTTATCCGCTATCAGATCGAGCAGGGACTCATGAAAAGCGATCTCCCTCTGGAAAGTCTCTTCGTCCGCGAGGCCTTCGCTTAGAAAGCGAACGATACTAGCTCGCCGCCTCATTGGGGTCTAACAAAAAACCTAAGACAAAATCTTTCTTAGCCACTTGCCGGTCTTTGCCACGGACTCTTCTGCGGCCCTTCGGTCGGCTTCGTTCTTTCCCGAAGGGTTGTTGAGAAAGGCATGCCCCGCCCCTTCGTACATGTGGATCACGTATTTCTTGCCGTAGCGGTCCAGGGCATGTCGAAAGAGCTCGATCTCCTTTTTTGTGGTGTTGTGATCCTCGGTTCCATAGTGGCACTGCAGCGGGGCTTTGATTCCGCGCAGCTCCTCCGGGTCGGGAAAGAGGCTCTGGTAGTAGATGACTCCGGCGTCGAAGCCCTTCGACTTCGCCAAGGCATAAAGGGCCAAGCCCCCTCCCATACAAAAACCGAGCACGGCGACCTTCTTTTTCCCCACGTAGGGCAGCCGGCGCAGGTAGGCGATGCTGTCACAAACCCTCTCAACGGCCCGAGGAATATCCAGCGAGGTCTTTGCCAAGGCGCATGCTTCGGGGGTGTTGTAAATCCTGCCGTGAAAGAGATCCGGCGAGAGACAAACAAAACCCTCTTTGGCGAACCTCCGCGTTACGGCCCTATGGCCGTCATCCAGACCGCGATAGCCGTGGATCAGGACAATGGCATTTCGCGCTACGCCGATGTTGGGCCGCGCCAGAAAACCGTCGACGATTTCCTTCCCGCTCTTATAAGCCGCATGCATCGAAACTATTCTCTCAGCCATTTGAGCCCTCCTTGAACGGATTTCGAGTGGTCAAACTCGTACTCGGGACGCAATTCATCACTGTTGTTTTTGGCCTCTACGTTTCATGTTGTTCATCGTCAGACCGAACCCCATGCTTTGCCAGATTCACCGCCGCCTTGCGCCGATCCCACTCAAATGCCACTCGTAGATTATAGTCCTTTCAATCTGCCAATCCATGAGGATGACATCACCGGCTGAAGTGTCTGGTTAGACAAAAAGCACAATGTCCCCTTTTTCGTCTTAAGCCGCTGACAATCGAGCCACGCGCAATTTGCTTCGTCGCCGCTCCGCCTGCCAGAGATCGTACTGAACCTGCTGATTCAGCCAACTTTCCGCTGTGGTGTCGAACGCCATCGACAGGCGGACGGCCATCTCAGGGCTGATCCCTGCCCGGCCATTCAGGATGCTGGACAAGGTTTTGCGGCTCACGCCCAAAGCCTTAGCTGCCTGCGTAACACTCAAACCCAAAGGCCTCAGACACAGCTTTCTGAGCACCTCGCCGGGATGGGGGGGGTTGTGCATCAACATACTTTCACCTCAATGATAATCCTCGTAATTGACGTTTTCCGCGTTCTTGCCAGCAAAGGTGAAGGTGACACGCCAGTTACCGCTAACCTTCACCGACCAAGTGCCTTTCCGGTCGCCCCTCAATCCATGCAGGTCCAGCCCAGGTAGATTCATATCTTTCGGATCGGTGGAAGCATTCAACCGGCCTAGGATCAACCGCAGGCGTTCAGCATGGTTGGGCTGAATTCCGGCCTTGCTCCCTGTGGTGAAGAACCGCTCCAAACCTTTATGTTTGAAGCTCGTAATCACCGGTTAAGTGTAACCTATATGGTTACGGGTTACAAGAGGCTCAACGCTGAAGGCAGCCGTCGCTGGCAAGCCACCGGCCAGAGCGCCTGGTTCGACAAAAAGTAGAATGTCCCCTTTTTCTTCAAGCCCTAGCCCCATCCCTGTTGACTCACCATTTAAGATTGACGACCTTTCTTCCTGCGGTATTGCTGCTGAGTACAATGCTGGCTGGCCTATAGACAATCTTTGCACGCGAATAATCAACACCCTTCACCACCCCC
>MGRY01000204.1 GCA_001799045.1 Deltaproteobacteria bacterium RIFCSPLOWO2_02_56_12
CTCAGCGACTCGTAGAGCGGCTCTGCCGCCTTGTCATAGACTTGAATGAAAGGCGACTGGCTCGAGCCCAGCATGGAGGTGGCGGTGCGTTCGTACCATCCGCAGGTAGGCAAGATATAGTCGGAGTAGAGCCCGGTCGTGCTCATGCGCCAGTCCACAGTCACAATGAGCTTCAATTTCGGCAGCAGAGTCTTTAGGAGCTGATCGGTCGCGCGGCCCCGGCGCAAGACATTCCCGCCAACTTGAAAGAGCAACCGGGGCTGCTTTTGCGCCGATGGCACCACCACCTGCCATCCCTTGGTTAAAGATTCATTAACATAGTCGTTCACGGGCCGCTTCAAATGAGGGTCCCAGCCCTTGTGCCGCTCCGTCAAGTCCAAAAGCCCGCCGTGAACATACTGCACCATTGCGGTCAATCCGACCGCCCCGCTGGCGACGGCCTGCTTCGTATACTCGTAGAGAATCATCTCCGTGGTATAGCCGTCCTCTTTCCACGCGGCGTACCGGGGATCACTCGATGAGGCGGAAAGAAGCATCTGGTGGCCATGGCGCTCGAGCGCGCCCAGCGCGGTGTCAGGCGTCAAGGCGGGAAAAGCGTTAAAGGTGGCGCCTTTCCGCCCCATGTGCCCGCACAGGGCAAAAAGCAAAATGATGGCCCGCTCGATGAGGTCGCCATGATAGAACTTGCCCCAGTTCGAAGTGGTGATATTGACCACGCCTGCGGCCGTAGCCATCTCCCGTGCTAGCTGCTCGATCTGAGAAGCAGGCACGCCAGTGATCGGCGCTGCCTTATCCGGGGTATAGTGCTCATTTAGCTGGCGCCGCAGCAGCTCGAAGACAGGGCGCACCTGGACTCTCCCTGCAAGAGTTTGCGCCTCATATTCACCCTTCAGTGCCGGCGCCGCGCCATTGAGCGCAAGGCTCTTGCGCGGGGCCTCCGTGATTCGGCCAGATACCTCATCATGAAAATAAAAGACGTCCTCACGGCCGCCCGCTTTGAGATCCTTCTCGCGCAAGAGCTTGCCGTTGTCCACGCGCACTAAAAGGGGCATATCCGTCTGCTCGCGCACAAACTCCTCGCGGTAAAGCTTCTCCCGGATGATGACCTCGGCCATGCTCAGTGCCAGCGCCGCGTCCGTGCCGATGTTCACCGGCACCCAAAGGTCTGCATGGATCACCGAGGCGTTGTAATCCGGCGCGATAGCGATAACCCGCGCGCCGTTGTAGCGCGCCTCTGCAATGTAGTGATAGTTTGGGATGTTGGTGTAGGCAGGATTGCCGCCCCAAACCAGGATGGTATCGGCGTAAAACCAGTTTTCCGGCGAGTCGGCAAACATAATCTTCCCGACAGTAACAGCGGCCCCCTGGTGACCATCACCGATCTCCACGTTCTGGCTCGGAAGGGGCGAACCCAGAGCCTCGAAGAAGGTGTTCGCTCCGCTGCCCTCGCTTCCCAGGCTGTGGACCCGAGTGCCGCCACCCTGAATAATCGTCTCCGGCCCATCAGTGGTCACAGTATCGATGACCGCGTCAGCGATCTCCGTCAGGGCCTGATCCCAACTCACGCGCTGCCAGCGTCCCTCGCCACGAGCACCAACGCGCTTGAGAGGGTACTTGACCCGTGTGGGGTCATACATGCGGTGAACATAGCAGGCGCCTTTCTGACAACCCCGGGGATTGGGATCAGGAACTGCGGGATCGTTCGGCGCCGGGTAGTTGCCCACCTGCTCCTCTCTCAGCACAACTCCGTCTTTGACGAAGAGGTTGAAGTTGCAAGCTTTCTGATACCAGCAATTGGTCAGGTGGGAAGACTTTACGACTTGGTCCCAGCTCCACTCTTTCTGCCTCAATGTCTGTAGGTCGTAGTTTTCGACGTCACTCTGGGTAATTTCGGCCGGTCGGAGTCCTTCCAAATGCAGCGACAGGTGACCCATCGTCTACCTCCTTTAATAGAGGCCTCGACTCCTAGAAGAAACTTTGAGCGTTCTGCCTAGGAGGAGGCCCGCGCCAGTGGAGCCTTGAAACTGCCGGAGGTAAAGCGCTTGATAAGACGGCCTATCCTCTCGCCGTAGTGTTGCACATCGCCTTCCACGGAGATGGCGCGCTGCAGCCACTCTTCGCAATAGTTGCAGCCATTACAGCCTAACCGGCAATCCTTTTTCGCAAAAAAATCAATAAAGCCATCCAGCCGTCTATTGTCCAGGTAAACTGGAAACTCACCGAAAGGATCAATTCCGCCGAAACCAATTATAAGGTCGTTGAGATTGCCGGAGTAACTCCGCGCGGTATAAGCAGCTATCGCCCTTAAAACCCAATCACTCCCCATCTCCCTGCCGGCAATCTTAAAAGTAGTAAACCCCATTTTTTCGTATTTGGATATGTCCTCAGGCCGGATCCAGGGAGCCTTCATGAGTTCGACCGGGCTCTCTGATTTGATCTGGGTGCACCTGGCCAGGGAATAATCCAGATAACACCCTTTATCGAGAGTTTCTGAGGCGTGACTTATAAAGTTCGAATGGTAGTCCCGCAGGGGGCAATGCATGAGGCAGCCCAGGTTAAGGGCCACGACCAGCTCGCAGCTTACGCGTTTTCTCATGGCCTTCAGAAGCTTAAAGTCGCGGTTAATGTAATCCGCCAGATAGATCGTGTCGGTTCCTAAGCGCTCATAGAAAAGCGCCTTCTCCACCGTATCGATATTGGCGATTGTCGAAACAGACACACGCAATTCCGGGTAGCGCTGCTTGACCATGTCGATGACGTACGGGCTGGCGCTGACAATTCCTTCCGCTCCGACATCGACAAGCCAGCCGAATCTTTCGGCCAGCCATCTCTGCCCCTCCCCGCTGAATTCGCGATTTCCGCTGCACGAGGCATTCATGGTGTAATAAAAGCCTATGCCACGGGAGCGGGCATCGGCTATATGAGCTTCCAGCTCTTGCTCCCCGCCTTGGGGAAGCCACGCCTTCGCCCGGGCGCCGGCCTCGCTGGACAATGAGCCGTAGATCCGATCCACAGGATGGTCCGCCAGGGCCTCGATAAATGAACGCTCAAACGTCGTCGGAACAATCAGTCTCACGCGCCCGCTCTCCTTACCTCTACGCGCGTTCCTCGATCGCTGAAGCCCGGATAGTTGCTCATGGTTATGGGCCGGATCTGAAAATAGTCTCCGGCTAGCTCGACGGGGTTCATTGGTGAGGCCATAACGCTCTTGAAGTGGCGCCATCCCTCAAACTGGTAGTTCTCCCAGGCGTGATAGATGATCACCTGACCTGGCCTTACCGCCGGAGAAACCCCTGCCTGAACCTGAAATGAGGCCACGTCATTTGAGACCTCGACGGTATCTCCATCGCGTATCTCCCTCGAGAGGGCATCCTTAGCGCTCATAAACATGAGCGGTCCACCCCGCTGGAGCTGGAGCAGCAGCGTTTCATCGACCTGGTCGCTATGAATACTCCACCGGGCATGTCCGCCGGTGAGCTTAAGAGGGTAATCCCCTCCTGCCGGGGGAGGGTCCTTATGGACAGGCAAATCCTCACCGAGCTCTCGAAACAGTTCGTGATCAATGAGGAACTGAATGCGGCGGGTGAGCGTTGGATAGGGGTCTTTTCTTTCGGTATGCCAGGTGAGGGGGACAACCGGCTCGCCGGGGACGATATCGCAGGTAGTCCCAATGGAGCGCATTCCTGTCCCCACGCCGGTGTAGCGGGCGATTCCTCGCTCCTTGAACTCTTCCCAGTCGATCTGCTCCACATTGGAGGCATTCAAAAAAGCATCTCTGGCTATCCCCTCTTCATCGTCCTCACTATAGAGCCCGCCAAAGGTGACCTTTTCTTCCAGTCCGGCAAACCGGTGCTCAACGCCATTGGCGTCCTTGTAGCTCGGTATACCCCGCTCGCTTGCCCGCTCTTCGACTTTCCTCGCCAGCAGACAAAACATCTTCCATTCACCCATGGAGTCGTAGAGCGGCTCTGTCGCCTGGTTCACCATATGGACGAAGGGTTGAACCGGCATCCCCATCAGGAAAGTGGAGGTCTTCTCGTACCAGCTACAGGCGGGTAGAACCAGGTCGGCGTAAAGCGCTGAGCTATTCCAACGCCAATCGATTGAGACCAAGAGGCGGAGTTTGGGCAAAAATGTCTCAATCAAGGTGTTGGTGCAGCGCGCCCGGCGGAGGAAATTACCCCCCAGGGCAAACATCACTTTGGGCTCTTTATCCAGCCCCGGGGAAAGAAACTGCCATTTCTTATCAAAGGCCTCGCGGACGTACTCCTTTATAGGCCGCTTTATATCAGGATCCCACTCAGGGTGCTTTGCACAAAGATCGAGAATTCCACCATGGATGTAGTACATGAGCGAGGTCGGCGTGACGCCCCCCGAGGAAAAGGCCTGGTGCACGTATTCATAGAGAATCATCTCGTCGGTAAAACCCTCTTCCCGCCACTGGGCAAAGCGCGGGTCTCCGCCGGCAGCAGAAAGGATGATCTGGTCGCCCCGTTTCTCCAACCCCCCAAGAGAGGTATCAAGCCCCATCATGGGAAAGGCGCTAAAAGTGGCGCCTTTGCGACCCATGTGGCCACAGAGGGCAAATACCATCAGTATGGCGCGCTCAATCAGGTCGCCGTGGTAGCACTTGCCCCAGTTGGCAGTGCTGATGTTGACTACTCCTTTAGCCGTGGCCACTTCCCGGGCCAACTGCTCGATCATGCGAGAAGATAAGCCGGTAATTTGACCGGCCTGCTCCGGGGTGTAATTCCGGTCAAGATGGGCGCTGAGGATCTCCATAAACGGCTTCACTGTCACGGAGCCCTGCGGGGTCTCGACCTTGTAGCTCCCCTGCAACGCCGGAATCGTGCCATTAAGCGCCAGGCTCTTTCTTGGCGCCTCAGTCAGCTTCCCGGATGAGAGATCCCAGAAATAGAAGGTGTCTTCCCGTCCTCCGGCCTTGAAATCTTTCTCTCGCAAAAACCTGCCGGTGGACTCCACAACCAGGAGTGGGAGATCCGTCTGCTCCCGGACAAAATCTTCCTTAAACAATTTCTCCTTTATAATCACTTGGGACATCGACAGGGCCAGAGCAGCATCGCTGCCGATGTTCACCGGCACCCACTGGTCCGCATGGACGGCGGAGGGGCTATAATCGGGCGAGATGGTAACAACTTTCGTTCCGTTGTAGCGAGCCTCGGCGATAAAATGGTGATTGGGAATATTGGTGTATGCCGGGTTTCCTCCCCAGATCAGGATCATATCCGAGTAGAACCAGTTATCTGCGGAATCTCCAACAATCACTTTGCCCAATGTAATGGCGACTCCCTGGTGGTCGTCCCCATTGTCTGCGGTCACGTTGGAAAGGGGCGCTCCCAAACCGACAAAGAAGGCCGTGGGACCGGTTCCCTCGCTGCCGATATTCATCACCCGGGTCCCGCCACCCTGCACGATGGCAGATGGACCCTCCTTCGTCGCAGTATCAATGATAGCATCTGCGACCTCCGTAAGGGCCTCGTCCCAGCTTATCCGCTTCCACTTGCCCTGGCCGCGCTCGCCAACCCGCTTCATGGGATACTTGATCCGCGTGGGGTCGTAGATGCGGTGCACATAGCAGGAGCCCTTCTGGCAGCCCCTGGGATTAAAATCCGGAGCCAGCGGATCGTTTTGGGGCGGATAGTTAGCGGCCTGTTCCTCTCTGAGCACAACACCATCCTTGACGTAAATATTGTAGTTGCAGGCCGTTTGGTACCAACAGTTGGTCAGGTGCGAGCCCTTAACTACCCGGTCCCAGTCCCAAATATTTTGTCGGACCGCGCCAAGGGAGAAGTCGGGGGTATCGGACAGGCGCCCTTCTTTTGCTGCTAATCCTTCCAGCTTCAGCCTTAGATCAGTCACTCTTTCCTCCCTTGCCTATGGTGAGCAAATAGGCTAGCTCTTTTTGGCAAAAGTTCTCAGCTAAGTGTGCTAGATCTGTATAGAAAAGCACTCTGTTTCCTCCCACCCTCTTACCCACAGCCATTAATAAGTCACTTAGATGAAAGCGTAAAAAATCCCGCTCTGCTTTAAGGTAAGCGCCAGATTCCTTGCCATCGACCATGGCCTTCGCTTCCTTAAAGGTCAGCAAATGCATAAACTCCAGCTCCGAGGCCAAATGGTCCGGTCGATCCCGCTTCTCGGTGGAAAGGCGAAGCCCAAAATGATGGTAAAACCGTAGAACCTCTTCCATCACCTTCATCCGCCCGCCGGCATATTCCGCCTCATAGAGGAAGCACGGGGGGCCATCATTGTTCCCGACCTCGAACAGCCCGATGTAGTTGCTCTGAAATTCCTCGCAACTCAAACCTGTCTCCCGCCCCAGCTCGCCCGCGGTCAAGCCGGAGTACGGAAGATTCGTAATGACCGCTTGGATCTCAGCCGCAAACTTGCCTGTCTTCGCCCCCTCATATATCTCCGCAGACGGGAATCGAAAGCCGCTGGAAAGGAGGGAATAAAGGCGGCTGCGGCAGCCTATCTGTTCCGCTTCGGCTCCTTTAAGCTCTACCTGATAAGTTTCCATCTCTACCTCGCCTCGCTTGGATCTTTAACAAACGGCCCCAAGAGTTCCTGCCATCTCGCAGCAATAAGCACATCCATGATTTTGGATTCCTCTTTCTTCCTTTTTTTCTCTATCTCCCCTTTTAGCCGGCTCAGAACTCCGTCCACCTCGGGACCAAATAGAGATCTAAGGTATTCGACTGGTAATCGGGGCTGCGTCGCATCAATATCACCTTCATTATTAAGACGCGGTGGAGACAACGGCGGAATATAGAAGACATTAGGTTTAGTGCCAAATTCAGAGTGCAACGGTAGGGCGACCTTCCACTCCTCGACCAGCTTATGGACAGGACTATCCGGATCATCCAAAAAACCGACCCAAATACACCGGCCGGGGCATTGCCTCACGCAAGCCGGAGCCACTTCCCGCTCCATCCTCGGCAGGCATCCATTACATTTCTGGGCGACGTTTCTTACCGGATTCCTGTAGATCTCTTTGTAAGGGCAGCCCTTCATGCATAACGGCTCAGGGCAGCTCTCACACTTTTCCTGGTCGGCGATAAAAACCACGCCATCCTCTTCTCGCTTTTGAATGGCGCCGTAGGGGCATGCCTGCGCGCAGGCGGGGCTGGAACAATGGTTGCACAGCCGTGGCATATAGAAGAAATAGGTGTTGGGATACTCTCCGCTGGCAATATCCTCGTCCCAGTTTGGACCCCAACCTGGGCTCTCCCGCGGCGCCAAATGGGCTCTTTTCCCGTTCCCGCCACCAAAGAATACCTCCTCGTAATTGAACTCCATGGCTTTGCCGTAATCTTCCGTCTTGGGCTGCTTGCCTAGGTTAAGGTTTCCTGCTCCGTCATATCCGCCCCCCATCGTTTCCCAATCTCGGGGGTATCCCCGTCCGGGCATCGTGTTAACCTTCATCCACCACATGTGGTCCATTCCTTTATCGTTAGTCCAAAGGGTTTTGCAGGCTATCGAACAGGTATGGCAGCCCATACATTTATTGAGGTCAACAACGAATGCGATTTGTTTTTTAGCTTCTGCCATCGTCCTGTCTCCTTCTATTAATTTTCTCCCTGGTGGTGATATTCAGCTCTGCCTTTCACAACTTGACTGCCAAAGGTATCAATCGTCGAATAACAACTAAAAGCAGGATTTGTGCCAAGAGATCATATCTGTATGAAATAGAAGGAAAAGACGACGGCCATTCCCAATATTTCCAAAAAACACTCAGAGTATTCTTGAAAATGGGAAGGCAAGGCCGCCTAACCTTACGTGTATCCATGCACAATCATAATGGCATGCCATTTGCTCCCTTCCTTACAATTGGTAAGGAAAGCTTGATGCAAGTTGAAGTCCGTTTTTATGGCTTTGTGCGGGACGTTGTGGACACATCGCCCCTCGCCCTGCAAATGCCCGATTGCTGCACGCTTCGTAACCTCGTCGATCTTCTGGTTCAAAGATATGGGGAAAAACTGCACGAACGACTATATACCAACGCCGGAGAACTGGAGGCCAATGTTCGAGTCTTTGTCGAAGATGCCCAGGCCGGCTCATTGGAAGAACTGCTTGGCGATGGGCAAAAATCCTCCGCAGAGGTAAAGGTGTTTGTACTCTCGGCTACGGCGGGGGGATAAAAAATGGCTGCGAACCTGGCCCAAGAGGACCGGTGGATTCCCACGACCTGCGGGGTTTGCTACAGCGTGTGCGCCCTTCAGGTTCATCGCGTTAATGGAACTGTAGTCAAGATCGAGGGGAACCCCGACTCGGCCACTAACCGGGGAAGGCTTTGTCCGAGGGGGGTCAGCGGCATCATGACTCTCTACGATCCCAACCGGGTTAATGTGCCGCTGAAGCGGACAAACCCTGAGAAGGGTCTGAATACCGACCCAGGATGGGTCCAGATCACCTGGGAAGAAGCCCTGGATACCATTGCGGCGCGACTGTCAAAGATTCGCCGAGAAGATCCGCGCAAGCTCCTCTTGACCGGCACGGTAACAACCCAGGACGAAGTTCCTTTCGCCAAAATCTTTGCCATGACTTTCGGCACTCCCAATGGCTGGAACTCCGGCGCCGGCAACCACTGCGGCACTGCTGAACACCTTTTCGGAGCCCTTCTGCACGCTTCCTGGTCCAAGCTGCCTGACCCTGATCATTGTCGGTATTTACTAAACTTCGGGACAGGCACCGGTTCCGGTAGTTACTACTGCGTGACCGGCATGGCGCAACGGATAGCCGAGGCTCGGGTCCGGGGCATGAAGCATGTTGCCATCGATCCCTTTCTCGGTCCAGGCGCAGAAAAGGCCGACGAATGGATACCCATTCGACCCGGCACCGATGGCGCCTTCGCCTTGGCGATGCTAAACGTTCTTCTCAATGAGCTGAGCATTTACGATGGCGACTATCTCAAGCATCACACCAATGCTCCTTACCTTATAGGCGACGATGGCCTCTACATCCGCGACGCCAAACAGCAACTCCCTCTCATATGGGACCCTGTCGACGCCGGTGAAAAACCGTTCAGCGACCCTACTATCAAAGACTTTGCTCTGGAGGGCGAATATAGGGTGAACGGTTTACGCGCCAGGCCGGCCTTTACCATCCTAAGAGAACATCTGAAGCCCTTTACCCCTGAGTGGGCTGAACCCATTACCACGGTTCCCGCCGCTACGATCCGTCGCATCGCCAACGAGTTTGGGCAAGAGGCGCGCATCGGAAGCACCATTGTTCTAGAGGGCAAAGTGTTGCCGTACCGTCCTGTAGCGGTAATGTATTTTAAGGGAGCCCAAGGTCACAAAAATGCGCTGCTTAGTTCCATGGCGCTGGAGCTCCTGACCGAAGTTGTGGGAGCCTCCAATGTACCCGGGGGTCTACTGGGTATGAACTCTTGTTCTCTGGGTTATCCCGAAACCGGCCAGCTTAAATGGACTCCTAAGGCGGATCGCGACGGGCTCATGGTGACTGGGCGCTGGCCTAACCCCTCACCCCCTTATCCACCCAGGGAAGTGAAAGGGGCGGAAACCATCGACCTTAGAGGGATGATTCCTACGTGCCCGGGAAGCTCCGGGGCCTTGCCGGTGGTGATGGCTGACCCGGAACGCTTTAAGGTCCCATATAAAATCGAGATGAATCTTCACGTGGGGTCCAACTATGTGATGACTTTCGCCAACCCCAAGGCGATCGAAGAAGCATTTAGAAACGTGTTCCAAGTTTCCTTTGCCCTCTTCCTGGATGAGTCGACCTACCTCTCCGATATTGTTCTGCCGGCTGCCAGTTACCTGGAGCGTCTCAGCCACACCGCCGACTGGATCAGCTCCAACAGCCCGGTCGGTGAGTGGTGTTACCATGTCCGTCAGCCCGTGGTTGGGCAGATCGCCGAGCGCCGTAGCGCCTGCGACGTGCTGTTAGAGCTGGTGGAACGATTGGGGATGCGGGAGGAGTTTTATAACTTTGTTAATCTGATGCTGGAGGTGAAGGCGCCGTACGCGTTGGAGACTGACTCGCGCTACTCTTGGGAAGAGATCGTGGATCGTCGCTATAAATCTCTTTTCGGTGCAGAGCGCGGCCTAGAGTGGTTCAAGGAGCACGGTCTCGTTAAGTGGCCCAAAAAGGTGGAGGAGGTCTATTGGAAACCATTTTCCCATACCCGAGTCCCTCTCTACTTCGAGTGGTTCAAACCCCTGGGCGAAAAGGTGCGAGCCATGAGCGAGAAGCTCGGGATCGAGCTTGACACAAGCGCCTTTCAGCCCCTCCCCGAGTGGCGCCCCTGCCTGAGCTACAAGGAGAATTCTCAGGACCACAGTCTCTACGCTATCTACTATAAGATCCCCATGCAGACCTTCTCTGGAACCTATAACAACCCTTGGCTCGACGAGGTTAGCAAGATCGATCGCTTTGCTTACGGCGTAGCCATCAACACCGAAACAGCGCGTCAAAGGGGTATCCGAGAGGGAGATTGGATCGAGATAAAATCATCCCCCACAGGAAACACGATCCGGGGACAGGCTGCCTTGACCGAAGGCATCCACCCGGAGGTAGTCGCTATTGCCGGCTGCGGGGGTCATTGGTCCAAGTACCTAAGCGTCGCCAACCAGGACGGTAAAGGGCTTTGCTTCGAATGGCTCATGCCGGTAGGGCTTGACAATGTGGACATTCCCTCTCTGACCCAAGACCAGTGTGTACGGGTTACAGTGAGCAAAGCCGGAGCGCAACCATGAGATATGGAATGGTCATTGATCTCAAGCGGTGCATCGGCTGCACCGGCTGTTCTGTGGTTTGTAAGGCTGAAAATGCCACTCCCCCAGGGGTGCTGTGGCTGAGGGTCATTAAACATGAGTCCGGCAAGTATCCCCAGGTGCGGCGCATATCCATTCCCCTTCAGTGCATGCACTGCGCCGAGCCCCCGTGCCTGGAGGTCTGTCCTACGGGCGCTACCTTCCAACACCCCAACGGGATTGTCGATATCGATGCTGACAAATGCGTCGGGTGCCGCTATTGTATGATGGCTTGTCCTTATGATCAGCGCTTCTTTAATGCTGAGATGCGTTACTACTTCCAAGAGCACCCTACGCCGTTCGAACAGGTAGGATACCAACGTCACCAAGAGGGAGTGGTTTCCAAATGCAACTTTTGCCTACCGCGGCTTGAGAGAGGGCTTGAGCCCGCATGCGTGGCTAACTGCATGACGAAGGCGCGCACCTTCGGCGACCTGGATAATCCCCTAAGCGAGGTTTCTAAGCTCGTTCGTGATCGCGGCGGCTACCAGCTCTACCCAGAGCTGGGAACAAATCCTTCCATCTACTATTTGCCGCCCTAGGGGAGAAGAATATGGCATTAGCAGATCCATTTCCGAGCAGGACCGTTGACTTGCGTGAACGCTTCCGACCTCAGCGCGAATGGGCTGAAGGCCGTGGCCTACTCCTTATCTTCGCCCATTTCTTGACTGGAGCTGGGGCGGGCGCATGGATCTTCTCCATGCTCTTTGGTTTCACTCCAGGGTTGGTCGCGGGCTTTTTCCTGGTGGTTTTTGGGGCCCTCGCGCACTTTTTTTTCCTCGGCCGGCCTGAACGCTTCTGGCGCATGTTTACGGGGTTCGGCAGTTCCTGGATCAGCCGTGGCCTGGCAGGCATGTCCCTGTTTATGGCGGCAGCCTTCGTCTATTTGCTGCTTTGGTTTTTCGCAGCACGGCAGACATCCTTAGAACAGATTTTTTTCGCGCTCTCACTGCTAGGGGCGCTCTGGGTTGTGGTCTATAAGGGGTTTGTTTGGGCCTCCAGTAAGGGCATACCCTTGTGGAACACTCCCCTGGTGCCGGCCCTGTATATTTCCTATGCGCTACGCGGTGGCGCCGCCGTGCTCATGGTTCTGGGCTCTTTAGGGGCACAGCACGCTGCCTTGGGGCCACTAGAACCACTCAAGCTTTGGCTAGCGGTCTCGACAGCAGTGCTAGTGCTCATTTACCTTGAGGTGATGCGCGGAAGCGGTATGACCGCGTTGCGCTCGGTCGATCTTATGCTCTTTGGCCGCGTGGCCCTGCCCTTCTACTTTGGCGCAGTGCTGGTAGGCCTGGTCATCCCCATCGCCATTGGAGGTCTTGCCTACGCCAGGACAGTTCCCCCCGAGCTTCTCGGGCTTCTGGGTCTTCTCTCGCTCCTTGGCGACCTCTCCATCATCTACTGTATTGCCAAAGCCGGCCTTTACCGTCCACTACCGGCTTGACAGCTCGTTGAAAATTCCTCAAATATTTTTTTCTACTTCTCGTAAAAAAGGGCAATCAAGCTGAACCCTGCCAGAAGAAGACCAAAGGCGATATAGGCGGTGGTCACAGCCGGAACACCATTGGCAGCGGTCAGAAAGTCACTCCCGTAAAGATAGTAACCCCAGTAGAGGCCAAAGAGGTAAGTAGTCACAAGACAACCCCGGGTCTCGTGCATAAACATGAAGATTGTGACCAGACCGATGTAAACCGCCATCTGCCAAGCAGGGATAGCCAGATTGATATCGCCGAGGTTATATATCGACCCTATTAAATCCATTATAACCACCTCCTAACTTTGATCTATCGAAGACTCAACAAGGTATAGAGCAAATGCCGTGCCACAAGCTTTCTCAATAAATTTGGACGAAGAAAGAAGAAAAAGGTTTACAGGTTTTGGCAATCTAAGGGGGAAATACCGCAAAATGGCATCTCCCACTGGACCTTATAGCCTCTTATCAAGGAACTATCGATTTTTTCCCTCTGCCCCAAGGAAGTGATAAAAAAGCGTGGAGGTCAGCGTCAAGGAGACAATCGAGGTCAGAGCCAGGCCAAGTGCGGCGCCAAAAATTGAAGCGAAGATGCCGATGACCAGAGAGCCAACCGAGCGCATCCCCTGGTCCATTACAAAGACGCTCATTACCCGGCCCAATAGATCGCGAGGCACCTCTATTTGAATAATTACGCGGCTGATGGTGCGAAAAGCTATCTGTCCGCTCCCGACCAGAGCCAATAGGCCGACAGACAACAAAAAATTGTGCGAGAGGCAAAAAAGGATCAAAAACAGGGGCGTGACCGTGGCCGTCACCCAAAGTAAGGTTTCTTTCTTCCAATGCTCGCCCGCGGTGGTCAGGAACAGCAAGGAAGTGATAGCGCCCAGCCCCGGCGCAGCCATGAGTATCCCCAGCCCTTCTGGACCTACGTTAAGAACCTCCTTGGCAAAGACCGGGAGGAAGCGCTGATATGTGCTCGCAAAGATGCTGATGACATACGCGGCCCCGATGCTGCTGAGGATGACAGGCGCCTCCCGTATATACCCGAAACCTTCCTGAATCTCGCGCAGGACATTTTGCTCTCCTTGCACCGTTGCTCTCTTCGGCAAATGAATAAACAGCATTTCCAAGCCGGAGAGGAGGAGGCTGACGCCGTAGAGCAGGAAACAACCTCCCGCGCCAATCCAGAGAATCAGGACCCCGCCAATCGAGGGCCCCACGATTCGAGCAAAGTTAAACCCGATCGTAAAAAGCGCCACCGAGTCCATGAGCTCCTGGCTTGGAACAAGCTCATGCAGAAGCGATTGGGAGGCGGAAGGATTGACGCTCCGAATCACGCCCGAAACGATCTCCAGGGTAAGGATATGCCAAAACTCCAGCACCCCCCCGAAGTACAGAAGCACAAAGACAAAGATGGGTATCGAAGAGAGAAATTGGATCAAGGTCAACAAGCGAAGGCGATCGTAGCGGTCTGCCAGAACGCCTCCCAACAATCCGAAAACCAGGCGAGGAGTCGCCTCGCAAAGACCCAAGATACCCAGGGCCATCGCCGAGCCGGTGATCTCGTAGGCGATCCAGTAGAGCGCGGTCTCCCGAATGAACTGACCTGTGGAGGCGAGCAGGTCGGAAGACCAAAAGAGGGCGTAGTTTCTATGCAGAAGCGAGCGAAAGACGCGAATCAGTTAACTCCCCTTCTCAAAGCTTCGATAATGCCAACTCACACTTTATATCTTGTCCTGCTCCTCGTGAAAAGGGACCGGCCAAGCCCTACGGGATTGCAAATCTGAGATCTGAGATTTGAGATTCCGAGCGTAGTGAGGACAGGGGGTTGACAGAAAATGGACAGAAGGAATAGAACTATTTCATCCATCGAATTGCGGCCCATCTAGGGTCGTGAATCCGAGACAGCAAAAGGAGGTCAGCATGAAGGGGCAAAACGGCAACACTATTCTGGCGGCAGTCATTGTCTTGCTTATGGCGGCAGTGACGCCGCGATGGGCGGATGCTCAGACGCGGGTCTCTATCGGTGTCACCGAGACCATGGAGACATTCAACCCTTACGGGGACAGCGTCTCCCTGCTTTACGGCATCTGGTGCCAGGTCCTTGGCTGCCTGGGCACCTATGATTTTGATAAGGGGGAGTACGAGGGAATGCTGGCCGAACGTTGGGAGGTCAAAGACCCAAATACCTGGATTTTCCACCTGCGCAAAAATGCCAAGTTCCACGATGGCTCGCCGGTGACCGCCGCCGATGTCGTCCACTCTTTCAACCGCATCCGCACCGACCCCCAAAGCAAACAAAAACAGAACATCGCCCCCATCGCCAGCGCCACGGCCCTCGACGCCCACACCGTAAGGTTCACGACCAAGGAGCCCACAGCGCCGCTGACCGAATATCTCTTCGACCGTTTCATCGTGACCAGTAAAGCCATCTACGACAAGTACGGCCCGGACGTAGCCGACCGAAAATATCCGATCGGCGCCGGACCCTACAAGTTCAAAGAACTGATCCCGGGCCAACGCTTCGTCATCTCCAAAAACCTGGACTATCCGGGCATGAAAGAGTTGAGGCAGGCGCCCGATGAAATGATCTTTCGCATCATGCGGGAGCCGGAGCAGAGGGTAACGGCATTACTCAATGGCGAAATCCAGATCGCCCAGTTCATCCCGCCCCATCTGCGCGAGCGGGTGGAGAAAAACCCGAACACCAAGATAGTATCGACGGACTCGGTTGAGATCATGTTCCTGGCCATGAGCCCCAAGTTCAAGCCTTGGGATAACAAGTTGCTGCGCCAGGCGGTTAGCTATGCCATCGATCGGGACATCATCATCGCGACTCTGCTGAAAGGAGAGGCAACCCGTCTCGACGGGCCAATCG